>NZ_JBJEHW010000147.1:0-2313 GCF_051876455.1 Parafannyhessea sp. | reverse complement strand
TTCGCCACGCTGCTTTCCGTGTCCGCCACGATCAAGGACTTCGTCGAGCCGGTGGCGCTCGTCCTTCTCTGCGCGGCGCTTGTCAAGTACCTTAGGGGCTGATGCCGTCCATCGGCAGTGACGCCAGCTGTAGAAGAATTTTTGTTCCATATACGAGAAGAGCGGGGAGCCCTGGGTTGGAGGCTCCCCGCTCGTGTCAGTTTGGCCTATGCCAGGCTGTGGCTAGCCCTCGTGGTGACGCCTGGGCTGGCGCTGCTCGCCGTTGCCGGCGTTGCCGCCCTTGTCGCCCACGTGGCGGCGGCGACGGTGCTCGCCCTCGCGCTTCTCGCCCTTGTGCTCGCCCCTGCGCTCGGAGCCGGCGGGAGCCTCGGGCTTGTCAAGACGGTCGAGGCTGATCTTGCCCTTCTCGTCCACCTCGATCACCTTGACCCTGACCTCGTCGCCCACGTTGAGGACGTCCTCGACCTTGTCGACGCGGCCCTTGGCGACGCGGCTGATGTGCAGCAGGCCGTCCTTGCCGGGCAGCAGCTCGACGAACGCGCCGAACGGCTGGATGTTCACGACGCGTCCGGTGTACTCCTCGCCCACCTCGGGAACCTTCACGATGGCCTTGATGCGCTCCGCGGCCTCCTCGCCGGCGCCGTTGGTGCCCGCGATGAAGACGGAACCGTCCTCCTGGATGTCGATGGTGGCGCCGGTGTCCTCCTGGATGCCGCGGATGACCTTGCCGCCGGAGCCGATGACGTCGCGGATCTTGTCCGTGGGGATGTTGAGGCTGATGATCTGCGGCGCGGTTGCCTTGACGTGCTCGCGCGGCGCGGGGATCTGCTCGAGCATCGCGTCGAGGATGAACATGCGGCCCTCGTGCGCCTGCTTGAGCGCCTGCTTCAGGATCTCGGGCGTGAGGCCGGTGGCCTTGTTGTCCATCTGCATGGCCGTGATGCCCTTGGTGGTGCCGGTGACCTTGAAGTCCATGTCGCCCAGGAAGTCCTCGAGGCCCTGGATGTCGGTCAGGACGACGGTCTTGCCCTCCTCCTGGATGAGGCCCATGGCAACGCCGGAGACGGGGCGCTTGATGGGCACACCGGCGTCCATCAGCGCCAGCGTGGAGCCGCAGGTGGAAGCCATGGAGCTGGAGCCGTTGGACTCCATCACGTCGGAGACGACACGGATGGTGTAGGGGAACTCCTCCTCGGAGGGAATCACGGGCAGCAGGGCGCGCTCCGCCAGGTTGCCGTGGCCGATCTCGCGGCGCTTGGGGCTGCCCATGCGGCCGGTCTCGCCGGTGCAGTACGGCGGGAAGTTGTAGTGGTGGATGTAGCGCTTGCCGTCGACCGGCTCGATGGTGTCGAGGCGCTGCCACTCGTTGAGCATGCCAAGGGTGCAGACGGAGAGCACCTGGGTCTGGCCGCGCTGGAACAGGCCGGAGCCGTGCACGAGCGGCAGGTAGTTCGGCTTGATCATGAGCGGGCGGACCTCGGTCGCGGTGCGGCCGTCAACGCGCTCTCCGGTCTCGACGACCATCTTTCGCATGGCGTGCTTCTCGAGGCTCTTGAGCTCGACGGGGATGGCGCGGTCCCACTCCTCCTGCTCCTCCTCGGTGAACTCGGCCCTGATGGACTCCTTGAGGGCCTCGACCTTGTCCATGCGGGAGAGCTTGTCGGCGTCCTTGAGGGCCGCGGACATCTCGTCGAAGTGCGCGAACACGCGGTCGTGCACCTCGGGGACGGGCTCGTCGAGCACGTATTCGCGCTTCGGGAACGGGCCGTTGACCTCGATGCACTTCTGGAAGAACTTCTCCTCCTCCTTGCAGAAGGCCGCGATGGCCTCCTGGCCGAAGGCCATGGCCGCGAGCATGTCCTCCTCGGAGATCTCCTTGGCGCCCGCCTCGAGCATGCTGATGAACGTGGCGGAGCCGCCGAGCTCGAGGTCGAGGTCGGAGTTGTCGCGCTCCTCGTACGTCGGGTTCACGAGGAACTCGCCGGTCTCGACGTCGCGGCCGATGCGCACGCCTGCGAGCGGGCCCTCGAAGGGCACGCCGCCCACGGTGAGCGCCGCGGAGGCGCCCATGATGCAGATCGTGTCGACGGAGTTGACCTGGTCCGCGACGAGCGGCATCGCGACGATCTGCACCTCGTTCCTGAACCCGTCGGGGAAGGACGGGCGGATGGGGCGGTCGATCATGCGGGCCGTGAGGGTGGCCTTCTCGCTCGGACGCGCCTCGCGCTTGAGGTAGCCTCCGGGGATGCGGCCGACGGCGTACATCTTCTCGATGTAGTCGACCGTCAGGGGGAAGAAGTCGTAGTTCTTGCG
>NZ_JBJEHW010000146.1:0-2332 GCF_051876455.1 Parafannyhessea sp. | reverse complement strand
GCTCGCTCGAGCCCGTCCAGTACCTGCGGCTGGAGGGCTTCGAGCCCACCATCATCTGGACGAACCCCAACATCCAGCCCAAGGCCGAGCACGACAGGCGCCTGGACGTGCTGCTTGAGTGGGCGCGCGACGTGGCCCACGTGGACGTGATCGTGGCGGCGGACGACCGCGACGCATGGGAGAGGGGCGTGGCCCCCGCGGGCTTCGACCGCGAGCGCAGGTGCAGGGCGTGCTACGCGGTCCGCCTTGCGGAGAGCTGCCGCGTCGCCAGGGAGCGGGGCTTCGAGTACGTCTCGACCACGCTGGCCGTGTCGCCGTACCAGCTCTTCGACACGTGCCACGAGGTGCTTGGGTCCGTGGCGAGGGCGAACGGGCTCACGGCGGTGTGGCGTGACTTCAGGCCGCACTACCCGGAGTCCGTGGAGGAGTCCCGCGACCTGGGAATGTACCGGCAGAACTACTGCGGGTGCCGGTTCTCGTCCGCGGAGGCCGCGATGGAGCGGCACGTCGCCCGCGACTGGCGGAAGGCGGCCAAGGCGGCGCGGCGCGAGGGCAGGGAGCTCCCGCCGCGACCGGAGTACCTGCCCGGCTAGGGCGGCTGGCGCGGTGGCCATGCGGTGGGGTCGATGCGCCCGCCGCGGCGTCCACGTTCTTCTCCACATTTGCGCGGGACGGCGCCCCGGGCGCGCGGGCGCGCTATCATAGGCGGCTGTTGAGAAACGCCGATGCGGCCGCGTGGGCCGCGCGCAAGGGACGTGGAGAGACGCATGCGCACAGACGACTTTGACTACGACCTCCCTGAGGAGCTCATCGCGCAGGAGCCGGCGGAGCCGAGGGACTCCTGCAGGCTGCTCGTGCTGCACCGTGACGACGGCAGCGTCGAGCACAGGCACTTCTACGACATCGTGGACTACCTGGAGCCGGGCGACCTCGTGGTCGCGAACAAGACCCGCGTGATGCCCGCGAGGCTCATGGGCCACAAGAAGGGCACGGGCGGCGTGAGCGAGACGCTGCTGCTCAAGCGCCGCGAGGACAAGGACCCGCTCGGCCACGTGTGGGAGTGCCTGGTCAAGCCCGGCAAGCGCCTGAAGCAGGGCGCGGTGATCGAGTACCGCGAGGGTGGCATCCACGCGCCGATGAGCTGGCCCGTCGTGCTGACCGGCGAGGTGATCGACTACCTGGAGGACAACCGCGGCGGGCGCCTGGTGCGCTTCACGCCGGCGGAGGGGCTCACGCTGGACGAGGCCATCCACAAGGCGGGCCACGTGCCCCTGCCGCCGTACATCACGGACTACCAGGGCGACGGCGAGAAGTACCAGACCGTCTATGCGATGCACGAGGAGCACTCGGCGGCGGCCCCGACCGCGGGCCTGCACTTCACGCCGGAGCTCATCCAGAAGATCCAGGACTCGGGCGTGCAGTGGAAGACCGTCGAGCTCGAGGTGGGCATCGACACGTTCCGTCTGGTTGAGGAGGACGACCCAACGAAGCACGTCATGCACACGGAGCGCTACCACGTCCCGCAGGACGTGGTGGACGCCGTGCACGCCACGAAGGCGGCCGGGCATCGCGTGATCGCAATCGGCACCACGTCCGTGCGCTCGCTCGAGAGCGCCTTCGACCCCGAGGCGCCCGTGTGGGAGAAGCCCTGCGTGGCCAGGCGCTTCGAGAACGCGCCGGACTCGGCGCTCACGCTGGGGAAGGGCGACATCGTCGAGAGGCGCGACGCCACGACGAACCTCTACCTCATGCCTGGCTCGACCTACCATGTGGTCGACGCGATGGTCACGAACTTCCACGTGCCGCGGTCGACCCTGATGATGCTCGTGTCCGCCTTCGCGACGCGCGAGCAGATCATGGCCGCCTACCAGGAGGCCATCAGGGAGCGGTACCGCTTCTTCAGCTTTGGCGACGCGATGCTCATGCTGTAGGGACGGCCTTGCCGCCACGCATGGACGGAGGCCCCGCACCAGTGCCCTGTGAGGCGCGGTGCGGGGCCTCCCTTTTTGCCGAGGGGCCTCTCTGTGGGTGACGGGATGCGGGACTAAGAGGTCCTGAGAACGAACCAGACCACGAGCGCGACGATCAGCACGGCGAGCACGATGGCGCCGATGAAGAGGAAGCGCTGCTTGCGGGTCGACTCGCGGAGGTGCTTCTCGTCACGGGCGAGACGCTGGGCGTTCTTCATGCGCTTCTGGAGCTCCTGCCTGCCCTGCTGGATGCTTGCCGCGAGGTCGGCCGTGACCTCGGGCGTGGCGTGGATGTCGTTTGCCTCGTCGAGGAGCTTCTGGGCCTCCTTGATCTTGGCCTCCGCGTCAGCGCGCTCCTTGTC
>NZ_JBJEHW010000145.1:0-11063 GCF_051876455.1 Parafannyhessea sp. | reverse complement strand
AGGGCTCCGGCCCCTTCGCACCCAACCGCTCCGGCGACGTGCCCCTCAAGCCCGTCGTCTCGCTCCTGGCCAACGGCACGCAGACCAAGGCCGAGGTCATGTCGGTCATCGGCCGCACGGGTGGCCTCAAGGGCCTCCTCGGCACGGACGACGCCCGCCAGATCGACCAGATGATCGCCGCCGGCGACCAGTGGGCCGCCCTCGTGTTCGACGCCATGGCCTACCAGACGGCCAAGGCCATCGGTGCCTTCGCCGCGGCCCTCGAGGGCGCGGTCGACGGCATCGTGCTCACGGGCGGCGTCTCGCACGACCAGGCCTTCGTCGACGCCGTGACCCGCCGCGTCAGGTGGATCGCCCCCGTCGCGGTCTACGCCGGCGACTTCGAGATGGAGGGCGCCGCCTCCGGTGCCGTCCGCGCCCTCGACGGCACGGAGCCCGTCATGACCTACACCGGCGAGCCCTCGTGGGGTGGCTTCAGGCTCGCGGGCGCCCCCGCCGACGTGGAGGCATAGCGTGAGCGAGAAGAACACCGCCGCACCAGCTGCTCCCACGTCCACGCGGCGCTCGGGCGGCTTCCACTACGCGTACCTCATCGTGCTCTCGTGCATCGCGATCACCTGCCTGCCCTGCGCCCTCGTGCTCAGCTGCGCCGGCATCTTCTTCACGCCGGTGAGCGAGTGGCTCGGCGTCGCGCGCGCCCAGTTCACGCTGTACTTCTCCATCCTCAACGTCGCCATGATGCTCACGCTCCCAGTCGCGGGGCGCCTCATGGGCAGGGCCGACCTTCGCGTCGTCCTGTCCGCCTGCGTCTGCCTCTGTGGCGCGGGGCTCCTCGGCATGGGCCGCTCGAGCGCCCTCTGGCAGTTCTACGTCTGCGGCGCCGTCATGGGCGTGGGCGTCGCCCCCCTCATCTACCTGGCCGTTCCCACGCTCGTCAACGCGTGGTGCGTCAAGCGCGTCGGCTTCTTCGTGGGTCTCTGCATGGCGTTCACAGGCATCGGAGGCGTCATCTTCAACCCCATCGGAACGTCGCTCATCCAGTCCGGCGCCGAGGGCTGGCGCACGGCCTACACGGTCTTCGGCATCGTCACGCTCGTCGGCACGCTGCCCTTCACGCTCCTGGTCGTGCGCTCCAAGCCCGCCGACAAGGGCCTTCTCCCCTATGGCGCAAGCGACGTAGCGGGCGAGAAGGACGCCCCCGCGGCAGGCGCCGCGACCTCGCAGGCAGGAAAGGCCCCGGGCGTGAGCGCCGGCGCCGCCCTGCACATGCCCGCGTTCTGGGCGCTCGTCGCGTTCTGCGGCGTCATCACGCTCAACCAGACCATCTACCAGTTCCTGCCCAGCTACGCGCTGTCGTTTGCCAAGTCCGCGCCGCAGATCGCGGCAGCCTCGGGCGTCGTGGCGTCCGCCGCCATGGCCGGGCAGGCCGTCGGCAAGGTCATCCTCGGCGTCGTGAACGACCGCTCCGTGCGCGGCGGCGTCTTCGTGGGCATCGGGTGCGGCGTAGCCGGCGTGCTCGTGATGTGGCTCCTGCCCACGGCGCTCGTCCTTCTCCTCGTGGGCGCCTTCCTCTTTGGCGTGGTGTACGCGCAGACCACGGTCCAGACGCCGCTCCTCGTGCGCGCCGCCTTTGGCTCGGCCGACTACCCCGCCATCTACTCGCGCGTCTCCATGGCCGGCTCGCTCATGAGTGCCGTGGCCGCGGTGTTCTGGAGCGTCGTGATCGACTCCGCGGGCGGCTTCCCGCTCATGTTCGTACTAGGCATCGCCTGCATGGCCGTCTGCCTGGCGACGGCGCTGTTCGCGCTCTCGCACAGGGCGAGCGTCTAGCTTCCGCCGCATCAGACGGTTCGCAACATGATTCGAGCCGCGGGCTCCGGTGGGTCCGCTGCTCGATTCTTCTTACGACGAGGCAGGCCCGGCCTAGAGCCCCAGCACCTCGACCGCTCTCCCCTGCGCCACGATCCCGCGGTTGAGCGCGCGGTACATGTACCTCACGGCAACCGAGCAGTGCGGATGCCACAGCGAGCAGACCACCTGGCACACGTTGGCGTCGGTTATGGGCGCGCCGTAGAGCCACTGGAACACCTGGCGGATGGCGCCGTCCTCCACGGGAAGGACGTCCTGCCTGTCCAGGTGGAAGATCAGGTACATGTCCGCAGTCCACTTGCCGATGCCCTTGACGCTCGTGAGCTTGGCGCGGACCTCGTCGTCCGACAGCGCCGCCAACGCGTCGAGCCGCTCCTCTGGCATCGCGCGAGCCAGGTCCACCAGCGCCTGCGCCTTGCGCCCCGCGATGCCGCACGCGCGAATCTCCTCTATGGGCAGCGCGAGCACGGCATCCTGCGTCACGCTCCCGCCGCACGCCACCTCGAGCCGCGACTGGATGGTCCGTCCCGCCTTCATGGAGAGCATCTGCTCGATCACGGAGTGCGCCAGGTGCGCGTACGCAGGCCCGCCGGCCTCGTAGTCCAGCTCGCCCACCGCGTCGATCAGCCGGCCCAGCCGCCAGTCACGCTCTGACAGGTATCTGACCTCGGGAGACTCTGGGGTAAGCACGGGCATGGCCGGTCCTTTCGACGTTCGCTCAAGTGTAGCGCCACGGACAGCGGATGGCGTCAGGCACCCAGCCGCAGCTCCCTAGTGCCCGCCAGGCACCAGGTCCAGCTGGCCGCGCTCGCCAAAGAGGTCCGCGTGGATGAGCCTGATCAGCACGGCCGCGAGCGGAATCAGCGCACCCAGCAGCGACACGTACGCAAATGCCCCGCACGCCACCGTGGAGATGACGGCTCCCGCGGCAAAGCACAGCAGGAGCGACGTGTGCGCCTTCACCCTACGACGCAGCGCGCGGTCCTCGGGATGCCGCGTGAGCTTTGCCAGATTGGCGCCAATCTGGCGTATGTGGTTGGTCACGAACGTCGTTGCGGCGGGCACGCCCTCCATCTGGCGGTACGTGTTGAACTGCATGGCACACGTGAAGTTAAGCGTCACCTGGCAGATCTGGTCGGGCCAGCTCGCGGGCATCAGGGCGAGAAAAACGACCATCCCCATCTCAAGCGCAACGAGCAGCGTGTCCCACCTCAGGAAGTTCAGGCGCTTCACGCCCTTGCCCATCCACTCGGAGAGGAAGGACCCGAACAGGTACGCGCTGATGGGCAGCAGCAGGTACGCGGCAGAGAGCCACTGTCGCCTGCCGAGCGCCATGGCAAACAGCACCACGTTGGCGGTCTGGGCGTTGCAGAAAACGCCCCCACGCAGGGCAAACGTGTAGGCGCCGTACCATCCCGCAACAAAGATCAGCAGCCAGAACGTCCAACGCCTCTCGCACTCCAGATACCCCGCCTTCATGTCGCCTCCATCGACTCCGACTCGTCAAAACAACGGAAACGATAGCGGTTACCTGCACAAATGCCACAGTCTGTAACCAACCTGCCGCGCGTCCTCCACCACCTCGACAAGTTCCTGAGGACGGAGTAGCCTAGGGCGACCAACAGTCAGACAACCGCAAGGGAGAAGAACGCCCCCCATGGACATCGTCGACATCCGGGACAGAACGCCTGAGCTTATCGAGGAGCTGCTGGGCGTGTGGGAGCGCTCCGTGCGAGCGACGCACGACTTCCTGACAGAGAATGACCTCGCGCGCATCCGCGGCTACGTGCCGCAGGCGATTGCAAACGTCGGCAGGCTGGCGCGCGTCTGTAGTCGGGCAGGATGATCGCCATGCCCGAATTGCCATAATCGATAAGTGACGCTTACCATCAGTAAGTGAGCCTTGCCACAATCGGTAAGCGAACCGTACCACTATCAGAAAACGAGCAGGTAAATACACCCGTTGTCGTGGCAGCGTGGCCATCCCGTCACTTCCGAAGGTCGCGCATCACGCGCGCCACGATGCGCGCCTCGTCGCGGCTCATGATGAACGGGTGGCCGGCGATGGTCAGCGTGTCGTTGACGCGGCTCACCTTGCACGTGGCAAAGTCGTCCCAGTCGAGGAAGGCGCGTTTCTCGCCCTCGTCCACCAGGTAGATGCCAGACGGCGTGACGGCGAGACCCTTCTTGCAGGTGCCGAACACGGTGGTGTCGAGCACAAAGGTGACCTCGTCCGCATCGCATGCCTGGATGCCAAAGCGCCTGACCGCGGCGCGGGCCTTATCCGGGTTCGCCTCCAGCCGATCGGCAAAGTAGGCGCAGCTCAGGACGTCCGCGTCACCCACGAGCGCGTCGTACTCGCGGTGGAAGAAACCGGCAAGGTCGTACCTCATCCCATCCTCTTCGTACGGCTCGTAGGCGGCTTGCATGGCGTTTCCCTTCGGCGTAGCGTGCGTACCGTGTCCCGCCGAACGATGTTAGTGACCCATTTGCGCCCAGACCTCATACCAAAGTATGATGTCGGGCATGGCGGCTGGCCTTCTTGCCAGAAGGCGTAAACGGGAGGTGCGCGCGTGCTGACGATGGTCCCCCTCGAGCTTGACGACTACCTGCGGCCACAGTGGGAGCAGACGCGCATCGCCTTTGTGTCCGGACCGCTCGGCTTTGGCAAGTCGGCGTTTGCGCGCCGCATGCTGCGAGGCCTGGACGTGCTCGAGGTCGACGCGGAGCGCGAGGACGCCGCCAAGGCCGTGACGGAGGCCACCGCCCGCGAGCACGAGGCCGTCCTTCTCGACAACATCCACGACGCGATATCCGCCGCGCAGGGCTCGGAGCTCGCCGCGGTGGCGGAGCGCTGCCCCGGCACGCGCTTCGTCTTTGTGTCGCGCGCGCCCATGCCCGGCTGGCTCACGCCGTTCTTTGCGCGAGGCGAGGTCCTCATCGTCACGAGCGAGGACCTCTCGTTCACCAACGCGGACATCGCGCACCTGCTCGCCGCAAACGGCGTCTCGCCCGATCCGGCCCGCGTGCGGCACCTGGCAGAGCTCACGATGCGCTACCCGCTTGCCGTCGCGCTCGCCGTGAGCCACATCCTGCAGGACCACGGAAACGACTGGGAGTCGAGCATATACGACGAGGTCATGCGCTATTTCGAGGTGGAGTTTGACAGGCGCTTTGACGCGGGAACCCAGGCCATGCTCCTCCTCGCGACGCTGTTCGGCCGCGTGGACGACGACTTTGTGACAAGCGTCCTGGGCGAGAAGGACGGACGCGCCTTCCTCGAGACCATCCACCACAACACGTGCTTCATCACGCGCGAGGGCCGCGGCTGGACCGTGCGACCGGACATCCTGACCTTCTTCCGGTGGGAGCGCGAACGCCGCCATGCCGACGGCGACGCGCAGGCCATCGTCAGCCGTGCCATCGACTACTACGTGGAGCGGGGCAACTACCCCAGCGCCCTGGAGGTCTGCTCCAGGAGCGGCGACCGCTGGCGCATGCTCCGGATCCTGGAGGAGCACGCCAGGCTGCACCCCGGAAACGGCAGCTACTTCGAGCTGGAGCGCTACTACCATGCGCTGCCAGACGCGGTCGTTCGCTCTTCTCCCCGGCTCATGCGCATCATGAGCCTGCTCGACTCCATGTCCATGGACACTATGGGCTCCGAGCGCTGGTACGCGGAGCTCGAGCGCTACGAGGCGGACCCCGCCAACGACGCGGACTCGCGCCGGCGCGCCCGAGCCTACCTTGCCTACCTCGACCTTGCGCTCCCCCACCGGCGGCTGGACAGCCTGCTGGACGCGGTGTCCGCCCTCGCGCGCCTTGGTGCGAGCAGGGACCCCGACCTCGCGCTTTCGCTCACGAGCGGCATGCCCAGCATCATCAACGGCGGGCGCGATCTGAGCCCCTGGGTCCCGGACGACGAGCGGACCTGCCGCATGCTCGGCAGGGTCGCGGGACGCGCCCTCGGGCGCACGAGCGTGGGCTGCCTTGAGGTGGCCCTGTGCGAGAGCAGGTTCGAGAAGGGCGAGGACGCCCTGCCGTACCTCGCCCGCATGAACGCGGCCCTGCCCAAGGTACGCCGCGACGGCGACCGCTCCGTCGAGTTCGCAGCGGTAGGCATGCAGTGCCGCAACCTCGTGGACCTGGGCGACGCCCGCCAGGCGCTCGCGATCCTGGACCGCTACCGCCGCCCGCTCGCGTGGGAGGACGACCCGCAGAGCCGTCGCATCGTGCTCAACCTGGACGCGATGCGCTGCCGCTGCTGGCTGCACCTGGGCGAGTCCGCGCTCGCGCACGCCTGGCTTGAGGAAAACGCCCCCTCCGACCTGAACAGCCTCTGGTACCTGGACCGCTACGTGTACCTGACGTGCTGCCAGGCGTACGTGGCGGAGTCCCGCCACGACGAGGCCATGCGCCTCATGTCCACCCTGGGCGAGTACGTGGAGTCGCGCGACCGCTACATAGAGGTCATCCACTACAACACCCTGGCGGCCATCGTGTCATGGCGCACGGGAGGGGGCGACTGGGCCGTGCCGCTGGGCCGTGCGCTCGCCAACGCGCGCCGCTTTGGCTACGTCCGCACCATCACGCAATATGGCGCCGCCGTGCTGCCGCTGCTGCTCGAGGCACAGGACCGGGACCCCGCCAGCGGCGAGGAGTCGGCCCAGCTCGCGCGACTGGTCAAGGGCGCACGCGCGCAGGCCTCGCGCTATCCGGACTTCCTGGCGCAGCCGAAGGGCCCGGCCGAGCGGCTCACGGAGGCAGAGTGCGAGGTACTGCGCCTGATCTGCCAGGACAAGAGCAACGCGGAGATCGGCCAGGTCCTGGGCATCAAGCTTCCCACAGTCAAGACGCACGTGAGTCACATCCTCGCCAAGCTGGGCGTGCGGCGCCGCTCGCAGGCCGCAACAGAGGCGCGGCGCCTGCACCTGGTGTAGCGCCTGCGCCCATGGTCACGCCCGCGGGCGAGAAGGACACGTCCTTCTCGCCCGGCGGATCGGCGTGGGCTCAGCGGTAGATGTTGGTCGAGAGGTACTTGAACGCGTTGTCCGCGCAGATGGCCACGATCGTCTTACCCTCGGCCTCGGGGCGGCGGGCCACCTTGGTCGCCGCGAGCAGGGCCGCGGCCGCGGACTGCCCCAAAAAGATGCCGTCCGTGCGCACAACCTCGCGGCCCATGGCGTAGGCCTCGTCCGCGTCCAGGTCGAGCACCTCGTCCGGGCGCTCGCCAAACTGCTCGAAGAAGTCCGGCACGCGGTCTGCCGGCACGTCGTGGAAGGCCAGCACGCCGTCGATGGTGTTGCGCTCCGGATGCGCCGGGTCCTTGCGGGAGGCTGCCGCCGGCTGGGCGCCCACGATGCGCACGTTTGGGTTCTTCTCGCGCAGGTACTTGCCCGTGCCCACCAGGGTGCCCGCCGTGCCCACCAGCGCCACCAGGTAGTCCACGTTGCCACCCGTGGCCTCCCAGAGCTCCGGCCCCGTGGTGCGGTAGTGCGTGAGCGGGTTTTCGCGGTTGAGACCCTGGTTGATGTAGTAGTAGCCGTGCGCGTCCGCATACGCGCCAATGTAGTGGTACAGCTCGCTCAGCACCATGCCGCGCTCGCGCATCATCTGGTCCACGCCCGGGATGTCGGAAAACTGCAGCAGGCCCGCGCCATACGCCTTGAGGATCTGCGTGCGCTCGACGGAGACTCCGGGCTGGATCACGGCCACAAAGCGGTAGCCCTTGGCGTTGGCGACGGCAGCGAGGCCGATGCCCGTGTTTCCGCTGGTAAAGTCTATCAGCGTGTCACCCGGGCGGATGCGCCCCTCGCGCTCCGCCGCCTCGATCATGCCCAGCGCGATGCGGTCCTTTACCGAGCCGGACGGATTGAAGTACTCCAGCTTCGCGAGGACGCGCGCCTTGAGCCCGTGCTCGCGCTCGTAGTTGGTGAGCTCCACGAGCGGCGTGTTGCCGACCAGCTCCGCGATGGACGAATACACCCTGTTGTCTGCCATGATCTTCTCCCTTGCATCTGCCTTGCGCCCCACGTGCCACGCTCCGCGGTCGAGAAGGACGCCCGCCGCGCCCCAGGCACCTACCTTGCGGCATCCCCGTCGTGGTTGCGGCCCAGCCGCTCGCCAAAGAACTCGTACTCGAAGAGCTGCGTCAGCCGCACGTCGCGACGGTCCGCGTACAGCCGCACCAGCGAGGATGCGCAGCCCGCCGCGCCGCTGTAGAGCCCCAGGTAGCTCACGACGCGACTGGGGATGGTGCGCGTCCACGCGCCGTACCAGGTGCGCAGGCCGGGCTTCTCGTCCCACGTGGTGGAATCCGCCAGCAGTACCCGCGCCGTGCGCCAGGCATAGTCAAGAAACTCCGGCTCGCCGGTGAACTCGTACATGTCCACAAAGTGCTCCAGGATCCCGGGCGTGCCGCAGCACTGGCAGTTGCTGTTCCAGTAGCCCCACGAGCGATGCTCGGGCGCCCCGGCGCGGATGATCCCGCGCGACAGCCACACGCACCAGTCGCGGTACTCCGCCTCGCCCGTGAGTTCGTACAGCTTGCGGAAGGGCAGCACCGTGCCCACGGGGCCGTGGCAGCTGCTGAGGTAGAACCGGTTGGTGGTGAGCCCCGTCACGGGGTGGTCCTGGTACGGCACGAGCATGCCGGTCTGGTCCCCCACGGCGATGGCCTTGAGGTACTCCACGCCCCCGCGCGCGAGCTCGAGGTAGCGCTTCTCGCCCGTCGCCTCAAAGAGAAGCGCAAACATCCAGGCCGTGCCCGCCGTCCCGTGCGAGAAGTTGGGAAACGTCGTGTCCTTGGGAAAGCCAATCAACTGCAGGTCCAGGAGCTTCCAGTACAGCCCGCCGTGGGGTGATTGGAGCGCGTCCGCCGCGATGCGGTCGCCCGCGCGTCGAGCCGCGTCCAGGTAGCGGGAGTCGCCCGTCTTGCGCCACACCAGCACAAGGTAGAACACGAAGCCGCCGTCGGCCACCACGTCCTCCTGGTCGCTCCAGCGGATGCCGTGTGGGTCCGGCTTTGCCGCGGCAATCAGGTCATCCGCGACCTTGCGCGCGTAGGCCAGGTAGCGCTCCTCCCCCGTGGCCTCGTAAAGGGAAATGACAAACAGCCCCTCGCCCGCGGGTCCGTTGGAGTAGCCGATGGCCCAGCCGGGTACGGGGATGACGCCGCCCACGTCGGACGCGAGCACGCGGTCGTACCACTCCGGGCCGGATGCCGTGGCGATGAGCTCGTCCGCGGCGGCACGGGCGTCTGCCAGGTAGGACTCGTCGCCCGTGGCCTCCCACATACGCAGGAAGAACGTGCCAATGCCGGCCGCGCCGGAGTAGTGGCAGCGCGGCCCAAAGATCATCACGTCCGGCCCAAAGCCCGGCTGCCCCTTGGGAAAGACATCCCAAAGCTTGCCATGCTCCGTTGGCACCTCGTGCGAGCGGATCCACGCCGCCGTCTGTTTGGCGGCGTCCAGCAGGTCGTCGGTCGCAAGCGGCCTGAACACGTCCGGCACCAGCCGCGACGCCGCAACGCCCGTGCGCAGCGGTTGCGCCACGCCGCCCGGGTTGAGGATGCCCCGTGGGTCTTCCAGGCTCCTGCGATAACCGCTCACGCCCAGCACCGCATCCGGAAACTCACCCTTGGACATGCCACCACCCCCGCTTGCCAGGCTCTTCTCCCCTGGCAATCCATTTTCCTAGTACGTTGCTATGGATTATAGGAATGCCGAGAAGGACGTAAGGTCAGCTCGGGATAGCGTTTTGCGAAGGAAAGCGTTCGGTTTGGTCGATAGCCAAGAGCACATTGGATACTCAAAGGCATAACACAGAAGTGATACCGATGCGGAAAGGGGTACGACATCGTTGATGTCGTACCCCCTACCTTGCCGTGTGGGTTCAGACTATGCGGAAACCAACTTCACAAACAGCGTCTGGAACTTGCAGTGTCCAAGGGCTGGCAGAGTGACCACGTTACCTTCGAAGGCAACGTCTCCGCTACGATGCTCTCGCAGGTCGCACAGGTATGCTTCTTGGACGGGGCGCGAGAACTTCAAGTTCGCAGTCGCGTCCTTGTCGGCAAAGCCATTGAACAACCGGACGATGAGCCCATCGGCCCCATAGTTCTCAGAGGCCTTTACCGCCGAGACAATCGCGTCGCCATCAAGTTCGAAGAGCGACCCGGTCTGTGGGCGCCATCCCTCGACCTCTGGCTCCGAGAAGATCAGCCTGCCATTGAGGAACTCCGCATACTCATAGGCACGAAGCTCGCCGTCGTAGGAGCGGGCCTCCGCCGCGACGCACGCGTCATCGATGCTACCCGCAAACGGAAGCAGACCGAGGTCGAAGTCGAGCGGCCCCAGCAGCTGGGCGTCTGGCGTCTCCATCGTCCTCTCACCCGAAGCTCGCCCGGGACGATAAAGCAGGTCCTCTTTGCCCATAAACCCATAGGTCCTGAACAGGGTGAGGCAGATCTCGTTCTTCTCATCCCCAACGATCTCGTACTCGCGAACGCCCCTGGGAAGCACTGCGATACCCCTCGTCCCGTCGCAAAGCGCCACGTAGCTCTGCGTGGGTTCGATCGCGACAGGCATCTCCTGCCAGGTCTCCGCATTCTGGCGCCAATTGGCGGGAAGCATGGAGTCGTCTTCGGTTGCGTCCTCGTTCTCCTTGTCGAGGGACGCGTTGTAGAGCGCCATCTCGCGCGCGTGCACGTTCTCACGCTTGATGGACCCAAACTGCTCGTCGGCGAAGTTGAACTTCGTTGCCATCTGCGCGTCAAAGAGGATGCAGAGTCGATGCGAAAGGACGTTGTTGTCGACGTGTACGTCAAGGTCAATGACACGAGAGCCGCGCCTGAGCGCAACGGTAAGCCGAACGGGAAGGCTCGTGGAGCGGATGCCCTTCGCCCTCTCATCCAGGTCCTTGGGAACATTCATAGAAAAGTCAATCGTGGCCCGCTGATAGATGTCAGAACCCTCGATTGCAACTTCGGGTTTCCCCTCGTCCGAACGGACCACAAGGTCCTGCCTTGGCGGAGAGTAGTTGAAGGAGTCGCCATCGTCGCCGTTCTCGACCAGTACGGCCTGATGGTCGTAGACGTATCCATTCGAACGATCTTCCACCCTGAGGGTGCCGTCGACATTGACAGAGATCCGGTAGTACTCGTTCTCAAGCACGGTATCCCTGTCAAGATTCTC
>NZ_JBJEHW010000144.1:8866-11083 GCF_051876455.1 Parafannyhessea sp. | reverse complement strand
GGGCCGTCGGTGGCGGCGATGACCAGGATAGCGCCGTCCATCTGAGCAGCGCCGGAGATCATGTTCTTGACGTAGTCGGCGTGGCCCGGGCAATCGACGTGAGCGTAGTGGCGCTCCCAGGTCTCGTACTCGACGTGAGCGACGGAAATGGTAATGCCGCGCTGACGCTCCTCGGGAGCCTTGTCGATGTCCTCGAAGGCCTCGTACTTGGCCTTGCAGCCCTCGGTCTCGGAGAGAACCTTGGTGATGGCTGCGGTAAGGGTGGTCTTACCGTGGTCGACGTGACCAATCGTACCGATGTTTACGTGTGGCTTGCTACGATCAAACTTCTCCTTGGCCATGCCATCCTCCTTAAGAACAACCTTTCGGCCGTAACACTTATGCCAAACGGGGCCGTAGCCCCGTTAGTACGCTGGTACCGGTGACTGGATTCGAACCAGTGACATCGCGGGTATGAGCCGCGTGCTCTAACCAGCTGAGCTACACCGGCAAATATGCCTGCTTGAAATGGAGCCCGCGACCGGATTCGAACCGGTGACCTCTTCGTTACCAACGAAGTGCTCTACCGACTGAGCTACACGGGCATGGTGGGGATGCTTGGACTCGAACCAAGGAACCCAGAGGGAGCGGATTTACAGTCCGCCGCAGTTGCCGCTGTGCCACATCCCCATTCCGTTTTCAAGCTCGCCTGCAATCGAGACTTCCCTTGCAAGCGGGGGAAATATTACGACGTGGAAACGAACTTGTCAACGCATTCCACCCATCCGGGCGTCTCCCCCTCATATTTCCTGCACAACCGCAGGTCAGACGTGGTGTGCAAAGGCGCTTTGGGCGAGAAGGACAGCATCCGGAAAAGAAAAGGCGCCAAAATCTTTTTCAGATTTTGGCGCCAAAGTCTTCTGGAGCTGGCGACAGGAGTCGAACCTGCAACAACTGGTTTACAAAACCAGGGCTCTGCCATTGAGCTACGCCAGCGAGCTATTGAATCATATCGTTAGGCGGGCGTTTGCGCCAGACGTCTCGCGCCGGCACATCACATCCATACGGCAGGCGGGTGCGACGGGGAGGCCACGTTCTTCTCCCCTGCTGGCCTTCTTCCCGTGGGAAGCTAGATGCGGCCGAGGAGGCGGTCCAGCTTCTGGCGCGTCTTGGGGTCGAGGCGGTCCTCCAGCGTGAGGCGCTGGTGGTTGCGCTCGTCGTTGGCGGCGCGGACGTCCTCCACGATGGCGTTCACGTCGTGGATAAGCACGTCGCTGGACAGGCGCGTGACCGGGATGCCGCCCACCGTGGCGCGGATCGTGTTGTCGGACGTGATGACCGTGACCGCGCGGACGTCGTGGCGGGCCTCCGTCACGATGCGCTCGATCACGCTGTCGGCCTCCTCGCCGGTGGCGGAGAAGACCGTGCGCACGCCCGCGATGGTGAGGTTTGGCCTGTCGGGCGACACGTTGCCCGCGCCGTCGAACACGACCACGGCCTCGTAGCGGCCCTGGGCGTAGGCGGCCACGTCTGCCACGAGCAGCTTGCGGGCGCGGTCGAAGGGGTCCGTGTCGCCCAGGCGGCCCGAGACCTCGTCCACCAGCGCCATGTAGCGCGGCGACTTGTGGATCACGTTGTAGCCATCCACCACGAGGAGCTCCTGCGGGCGCGCCATCGCTACTCCGCCTCCCCGGCAGCACGCAGGGACTCGCGGCGCAGCCACTCGTAGCACATGACCGTGGCGGCCTGCGCCGCGCCGAGCGACGCCCTCCCCCGCTGGGGCAGGCGGCACTCGAAGTCGCACCTCTGGCGCACCAGGCGCGATACGCCCGTGCCCTCCGGGCCCACGACCAGGCAGAGGCGGCCCTCCAGCGGGGCCGACCACACGTCCTGCCGCGCGTCCCCCGCGGGACACGCCGCCCAGAAGCCGGCCTGCTTGAGCTCGCCGATCGCGGTCGCGAGGTTAGGCACCTGCGCGACGGGCACGCGCCGCACCGCGCCCGCGGACGCCCCGTACGCACCGACGCCCACGCCCGCGGCGCGCGCCTTGGCAATCACGACGCCGGCCGCGCCCGCGGCCTCCGCGGAGCGGACGACGGCGCCGAGCTCGGCCTCATCGGTCACGTGGTCGAGAAGGACGACGAGCGCGTCGCCCTGGCCGGCCCTCCGGATGACATCGGCAAGCTCCGCGTAGTCATAGGGGCTGGCCTGTGCCACGATGCCCTGGTGGGCGCCGTG
>NZ_JBJEHW010000144.1:0-8766 GCF_051876455.1 Parafannyhessea sp. | reverse complement strand
CCGCCGCGGGGGCTTGCGCCCCTGGGGCCGCCGGAACGGGGACCGCGGCTCTTCTCGCCCGCGCCGCCGCGGAACCTGGGGCCGCGCTGGCCCTGTCCCGCGGGCCTAGGTCCCCTGCCGCGTGAGGAGCTTCGCGCCATGTGCCTACGCCTTCCTGGTCAGACGCGCGCCGGCGGCCGTGTCCTCGACCACGAGGCCAAGCTTGGCGATGCCGTCGCGGATGGCGTCGGCCGTGCCCCAGTCCTTGTTGGCGCGGGCCTCCTGGCGCGCGGCCAGCAGCACGCGGGCGGCCTCGTCCGGGTCGTCGCCCTCGAAGCCGGCGTACTGCGCCGCAAGGGGCACCAGCTCGGCGGGGAGGCTCTTCTCGCCCAGGCCGGAAAGGTCGATGCCCAGGACGTCGGAAAGCTCCACGATCATGTCGGCCGCGCGCAGCGCCGGGGCAGTGGCGGCGTCGTTGCCGGCGTCGGCCAGGTACTTGTTGGCAGCCGTGACCAGGCCGAAGATGGCCGCAAGGCCGCCGGAGGTGTTGAAGTCGTCGTCCATCTGGCGCACGAACTCGTCGTGGGCCGCGTCGATGGCCGCGCCCAGCGTGCGGTCGTTGTCGCTCAGCTCGCCATCCTGCGGCGCGTTGTCGGCCGCCCAGCGCAGGTTCTTGACGCAGGTGCGCAGGCGCTCGAGCGTGCCCACGGCGCCGTCAAGCTGGTCGGTCTGGAAGTCGAGGGCGGAGCGGTAGTGGGTCTGCAGCATGAGCAGGCGCACGGCGTCCGCGGGGTACTTGTCCAGGATCTCCTTGAGCGTGAAGAAGTTGCCCAGCGACTTGGACATCTTCTCGCCGTTGACGCGGAGCATGCCCGTGTGCATCCACACGTTGGCGAGCGGGCGGTCCCACGCGCACATGGCCTGGGCGGTCTCGTTCTCGTGGTGCGGGAAGACCAGGTCCTGGCCGCCGCCGTGGATGTCGATGGGCGTGCCCAGGTAGCGGTGGATCATGGCGCAGCACTCGGTGTGCCAGCCGGGGCGCCCATCGCCCCAGGGGCTGGGCCAGCTGGGCTCGCCGGGCTTGGCGGCCTTCCACAGCGCAAAGTCGAAGGGGTCGCGCTTCTGGTCGTTCACCTCGACGCGCTCGCCGGCGCGCAGCTGGTCGAGGTCGCGGCCGGACAGGATGCCGTAGTGGCTGTCAGAGCGGACGGAGAAGTACACGTCGCCGTTGTCGGCGGCGTAGGCGTGGCCCTTCTCTATCAGGATCTTGATCATGTCCTGCATGGCCTGGATCTCGCGCGTGGCGCGCGGGCGGATGTCCGGGTCGAGGATGCCAAAGCGGTGCATCTGCTCGATGAAGGCGTCGCTGTACTCCTGCGCCACCTCGGCCGCGGTGCGACCCTCCTCGTTGGCGCGGTTGATGATCTTGTCGTCCACGTCCGTCAGGTTCTGGGCAAACGTGACCTCGTAGCCCTTGTACTGCAGGTAGCGGCGGATCACGTCGAAGCTCAGGAACGTGCGGGCGTTGCCGATGTGGATCTGGTCGTACACGGTGGGGCCGCACACGTACATGCGGACCTTGCCCTCGTCTATCGGCTTGAACTCTTCTTTCCTGTGCGTCTGGGTGTTATAGATGAGCATGGGTCTCTCCTTGCTGTGCATGCACGTCGGCCTGGGGCCGCTCACGTATCTGGGATGGCATTCTATACGGTTTGCGCCTTGGGTGCAGGCCACGTCTACCCAATGCGGCCTTGGCGTCCAGCGCGCCTAGCGGCCGCTACATCGCCCGTCCCCGGGCGCTCCGTCATCCAGGAGGACCACCGCCCATGCGGCGATGCCCTCCTTCCTACCCACAAAGCCGAGCCCCTCCGTGGTGGTGGCCTTCATACCCACGCTCCCCACGCCAAGCCCCATGGCGCCAGCGATACGCTCGCGCATCTGCTCGCGGTACGGCGCCAGCTTGGGCGCCTGCGCGGCTATGGTGCAGTCGCAGTCGAGCACGCGCGCGCCGCGCGAGCGCACCACGTCCATCACGCGCGAGAGCAGCACGAGCGAGTCCGCCCCCTCGAAGGCAGGGTCGTCGTCCGGGAAGAGCTGGCCTATGTCGCCCGCGCGCAGCGCCCCCAGTATGGCGTCCATCAGGGCGTGCGTGACCACGTCCGCGTCCGAGTGTCCCAGGAGCCCCAGCTCGTAGGGCACCTCGACCCCGCCCAGGACGCACCTGCGACCCTCGGCAAACCGATGCACGTCAAACCCGTGTCCTATGCGAAGCACGACGCCTCCCAACGCGGCCGCGGCTACCGTATGCCGCAGCCCTCCTCCATGATGCGACGCTCGAGCAGCGTCTGTGCTATGGCCAGGTCCTCCGGCACCGTCACCTTGATGTTCGAGCGCGAGGACTCCACGCACACCACGCGCCCGCCGTGGCGCTCGACCAGCGACGCGTCGTCCGTCCCCTGGAACTCGTCCCAGATGGCCGCGCGGTGCGCGGAGACGATGGCCTTGGTCCTGAAGACCTGTGGCGTCTGGGCGCACCAGTAGTAGCTGCGGTCCGGCGTGGCGACGATGCTCTTCTCCTCCACCAGCTTGAGCGTGTCCGTGGAGGGCACGGCGCAGATCGCGCCGGCGATGGAGTCGTCCGTGCGCACGCGGGCGCAGCAGCGCTCCACGTCCTCCGTGCGGACCAGCGGCCGCACCGCGTCGTGTATCGCCACGAGCGAGAAGCCCGCGCCCCCTGGGATGGCGCAGAGGCCGGAGTAGACGGACTCCTGCCGGGTCGCGCCCGCCACCGCAAGCGTGACGTCGCAGCGCAGGTGCAGGCGGCCCAGGACGTCCTCCTGCATGAGCTCCCTGCGCTCGGGCTTGCACACCACCACGATGTGCCCCACGGAGGGCGCCCTGTCCAGCGCGAGTATGGACCAGCAGGCAATGGGCAGCCCGCAGAGCTCCACGTACTGCTTGCCCACCGGGTCGCCAAAGCGCTCGCCCACGCCACCCGCCACTACCACGGCGCAGGTGTCCGGGCCGGACGCCACCTCGCTCGGGCGCTGCGCGCACGCGCAGGCGCATGGCCTTGGGGCGCTCATGCGCGCTTGCCCCACATGCGGTACAGGCTGTCCGCCAGGATGCTGGGGTTCTGCACGCCCACGGAGTCGAGGCGGGAGGGGTTCTTCTCGATGTCGTCCAGGAGGTTCTGGAGCGAGCCGTACTCGTCCACGATCTTGTCTGCCATGCCCTTGCGCACGACGGAGATGCTGGACAGCGTACGCAGGCCCAGCGGCGTGAGGATGCTGTCCTCCGTCTTGCCCTCGTAGCCCAGCACGGACGCCACGACCTTGGGCGAGCGCAGGCGCGAGTTCTCCGTCTCGTGGAAGATCTTGCGGATCCTCTGGGCGTTCTCTACGGAGGAGTCCACGGCGTAGTCGCGGATGAGCAGCGTGTAGTTGTCGTCCGCGTCGCCCACGAACTCGTCGCGCTGCATGGCGATGGTCTTGCCCTCGCTGCCGAGCTCCAGGATGTGGCTGTCCAGGTGCTCTGCCGCGTTCATGAGCACCTCGAAGAGGTAGATGGTGTCCGTGATGTCGCTTAGCGTCACGTAGTTGTCCAGCTCGAGCGTCGTCAGGCGCAGCAGGCTGTGGTCGAGCTGCTGGCGCGTGCTCTGGAGCGACACGAGCAGCTGGTTGACGGACGACATGATCTCCGTCACGGGACGCAGCTGATGGCCCTTGCCGTCCATGAAGACGGTCACCACCTGGCGGCGCTCCGACACGGATATGACCATGGCCTTGGTGAGCAGGCTCATGCGCGCCGCGGTGCGGTGGCGCATGCCCGTCTCACTCGTGGGGAGCGACGGGTCGGGGTTGAGGTGGTAGTTCGCGCGCAGGATCTGCGTGAGCCCCTTGTCGATCACGATGGCGCCGTCCATCTTGGAGAGCTCGAACAGGCGGTTCGCCGTGAACGAGATGTCCAGCCTGAACCCGTCGTCACCGGCGGCGAGCACGGCGTCCGTGTCGCCGATGCAGATGAGCGCGCCCATGTGGCCCGCGATGATCATGTCGAGCGCGTGCCTGAGCGAGGTCCCCGGCGCGGTCTGGCGTATGGCCGCGCGCAGTCGCTCCCGGCTGTCCTTGCTCTTCTCGGCCTCGTCCTGACCCATCGGCCCACCTCCACATCGCAGCCGACCCGCCAAGGCGGGCCGGCGTCGGGTTGTCCCCTTCAGTATATTGCGAAACCATCCGCGTTTTAAGTTGCGACGCAAAGGGGCGCGACGGCCACGCCGCCACGCCCCCCTGTCACAGCCTGCCTGCCTTCCGGCTACTCGGCCGAGGCCACGCCGCCCGGCTCGGACGCGCTGGGCGAGAAGTGCCCCTCCGCACCGGACGTCCAGTGCTCGCGCGCCTGCGGAAGGTCCATGTGGACGCGCTCCGTGGCCGCGGGGATCTCTCCCTTGCCCTTCGCGAACGTGAGCCCGTCCTTCCCGGCGTCCACCTCGATGATGTCGCCGGCCTTCCACTCGCCCATGAGCATCTGCTCGGACAGCGGGTCCTCGATGAGCGTCTGGATGGCCCTGCGCAGCGGGCGCGCGCCGTAGACGGGGTCCGTGCCCTCCTTGGCGATGTAGTCGCGCGCGGCGTCCGTCAGCTCGATGGACATGCCGTTGGCGATGAGGCGGTTGCGCAGGTCGCGGATCATGAGCTCGACGATCTTGCGCAGCTGCTCGCCCGTGAGCGACTTGAAGACCACAATCTCGTCAACGCGGTTGAGGAACTCGGGACGGAACAGGTGCTTGAGCTCGCCCTCAACGCGGCTCTTGATCTCCTTGTCGGAAAGGCCGCCGTTGCCCTGGGCCGAGAAGCCCATGGGTGCGGTCTGCGCGATCTCGCGCGCGCCGATGTTGGAGGTCATGATGATGACCGTGTTGCTGAAGTCGACCGTGCGGCCCTGGCCGTCGGTCAGCCTGCCCTCGTCCAGGATCTGCAGCAGGATGTTGAAGACGTCGGGGTGGGCCTTCTCGATCTCGTCAAAGAGGACCACGGAGTACGGGCGCCTGCGGATGGCCTTGGTGAGCTCGCCGCCCTCGTCGTATCCCACGTATCCCGGGGGCGCGCCCACGAGCTTGGAGACCTCGTGCTTCTCCATGAACTCGGACATGTCGAAGCTGATGAGGGCGTCGTCGCTGCCGAAGAGGAACTCCGCGAGCGACTTGGCGAGCTCGGTCTTGCCCACGCCCGAGGGGCCCAGGAAGATGAACGAGCCGCCGGGGCGACGCGGGTCCTTGAGCGGGGAGCGGCTGCGGCGGATGGCGCGCGCGACCTTGCTCACGGCCTCGTCCTGGCCGATGACGCGCTGGTGCAGGGCGTCCTCGCAACGCAGGAGCTTGGAGGCCTCCGCCTCGGTGAGGTTGGAGACGGGCACCCCGGTGATGTCCGAGACCACGTCGGCTATGTCCTTCTCGTCCACGATGACGACGTTCTTGCTCTGCTTCTCGTGCCAGGCCTTCTCGAGCTCGTCGCGCTTGGTCGTGAGCTCGCGCTCCTTGTCGCGCAGGCGGGCGGCCTCCTCGAACTCCTGGGCGCTCGCGGCCTTGGACTTCTGGTCCTTGACGCTTGCGAGCTCCTCGTCCACCTTGGCGAGCTCGGGCGGCAGCGTGGTCTTGTGGACGCGCGTGCGGGCGCCGGCCTCGTCGATGATGTCGATGGCCTTGTCGGGCAGGAAGCGGTCCTGCACGTAGCGGTTGGACAGCGTGACCGCCGCCTCGATCGCGGCGTCGGTGTACTTGACGTGGTGGTGCTTCTCGTAGCGGTCCTGCAGGCCGTGGAGGATCTTGACGGTGTCCTCGGGCGTGGGCTCGCCGATGTTGACGGGCTGGAAGCGGCGCTCGAGCGCGGAGTCCTTCTCGATGTGCTTGCGGTACTCGTCCACCGTGGTGGCGCCGATGACCTGGATCTCGCCGCGCGACAGGGGCGGCTTGAGGATCGATGCGGCGTCGATGGAGCCCTCGGCCGAGCCGGCGCCGATGATGGTGTGGATCTCGTCGATGAAGAGGATGACGTTCTTGTCGTCCTCGACCTCGCGGATGACCTTCTTCATGCGGTCCTCGAACTCGCCACGGTACTTGGAGCCGGCGACGAGCGACGCGACGTCGAGCGTCCAGATCTGCTTGCCGCGCAGGATGTCGGGCACGTTGCCGGCCGAGATGAGCTGCGCCAGCCCCTCGACGATGGCCGTCTTGCCGACGCCCGGGTCGCCCAGGATGAGCGGGTTGTTCTTCTGGCGGCGCGCCAGGACCTGCATCACGCGCTCGACCTCGCGGTCGCGCCCGATGACGGGGTCGAGCTTGCCGTCGGCCGCGAGCTTGGTGAGGTTGCGGCCGAACTGCTCGAGCATGGAGCCATCATCCGAGCCGGAGCCCGCGCTCTGCGGGCCCGCACCCATGAACTGGGGGCCGAAGCCGACCTCGGCCGCCTGCGACGAGGGCTCGTCCTTCTCGCCCTCCTTGTCCATCAGCTCGCTGACGGCGTTGCGGATGGCGTCGCCGGAGACGCCCATGCGGGACAGCGCGGTCATGGCGCGGCCGTTGCCCTCCGCGACGATGCCGAGCAGCAGGTGCTCCGTCGCGATGTAGGTCTGGCCGCGGGTGACCGTCTCGCGGTACGCCGCCTCGAGCACGCGCTTGGCGCGCGGCGTGAAGGGAATGTGCCCGCCGGGGACGGGCTCCTTCTCCTCGGACGAGATCTCCTTGATGGTCGCCACGGTCTCGTCGTACGTGACGTCCAGCTTCGCAAGTGCCTGGGCGGCGATGCCGTCGCCCTCCCGGATGAGCGCAAGCAGGAGGTGCTCCGTACCCACATACATCTTGCCGAGGTTGCGGGCCTCTTCCTGCGCGAGGCTCATGACCTTGCGTGCCTTGTCGGTAAACTTCTCGAACATGGGCGGTCCGATGCCTCCGTTCCTGTGTCCGGCGCGGGCCTGGGGCCGCGCCCATTGGTTAACTTGTAGCTCTTTACCCCACCTCGCGACGCAGTAACGCGCAATCCCAAATTCACGAACGCGCGACACGGGGCGGTAACGCGGCGGCGGGGGCGTGGCGAAGGCGTCGCCTCGTCCTGGCTGCGCGTAAGATTGATTCGATTTGCGTCTGGTACGGGAGGATGAGCACACGGTGATTCTGTCTTTGGCGCCCATGGAGGGCATCACGGGGTACGTCTTCCGTCGCGTGCACGCCCAGTGCTTTGGGACGCTCGAGAAGTACTACACGCCCTTTTTGCCGACGCCACGTGTGGGCAGCCGGTTTGGCGGCCGGGCGTCCAAGGAGGTCGCCCCGGCACACAACCGGGGGCTGAACGTTGTCCCGCAGCTCCTGACCAAGAACGCCGACGAGTTTGTCTGGTCGGCACAGATGCTGGCCGAGATGGGCTACAGGGAGGTCAACCTCAACCTGGGATGCCCCTCGGGAACGGTGGTGGCCAAGGGCAAGGGTTCCGGCTTCCTGCGCCATCCGGAGGAGCTCGAGGCGTTCCTTCGGGACGTCTGCGCACGCTCCCCGCTGCCGGTCTCGGTAAAGACGCGCCTTGGCCTGAGCGACGACAGCGAGTACGAGGCGATCCTGGACGTGTACTGCCGCATGCCGCTTGCCGAGCTCATCGTACACCCGCGCGTGCAACGGGACGGATACCGCGGCGAGCCCCGGTGGGAGCCGTACGGGCGGACGTTGGAGCGGGCTCCCTTTCCCGTCGCCTACAACGGAAACATCTTTGGCGTCGCCGATTTTGAGGCGCTGGTGGATGCCTACCCGACGACCCGCCACGTCATGCTGGGCCGCGGCATCGTCGCGAACCCGGCCCTGGCGAGGATGATTGGTGGGGGCCCGGCGCTCGGCATCGATGAGCTCAGGCGGTTCCACGACAGGCTGTTCCGGGCGTACGAGGAAGAGATCGGCGGCAATGCCGTGTTCCGCATGAAGGAGTGGTGGTCCTACGCCAAGGACGACTTTGCGGAACCGCACAAGGTAATCAGGGCGGTCAGGCACGCCAAGGGGGTCGCCGATTACGAGGCAGCCGTCGAGCGCGTCTTCTGCACCGCGGAGCTTGCATAGGGGAAGAGAAGAACAGGGGCCTGCCGGCGGAACGTCCACCGACAGGCCCCTGGCCTCGCTATGTGCGTGGCCGCCACGCGGCCGTTGCCCCTAGTAGAGCTTGGAGCCCGCGGGGATGGACGGGTCGACCATCAGCAGGTTCAGGCGCTCCTGGCCGTCCTCCTCGTGGATGGCCGAGAGGAGCATGCCGCACGACTCGATGCCCATCATCTTGCGCGGCGGGATGTTGACGATCGCGACCACGTTCTTGCCGACGAGGTCCTCGGGCTCGTAGTAGGCGTGGATGCCGGAGAGGATCGTGCGGTCCGTGCCGGTGCCGTCGTCGAGCGTGAACTGCAGCAGCTTCTTGCTCTTGGGGACGGCGACGCAGTCCTTGATGTGGACGACGCGCATGTCGGACTGGCTGAAGACGTCAAACGTGACGCCCTCGGCGATCGGCTCCACGGTCACGCCCTGCTTGGCCTCCACGGGGGCCTCGGCCGAGTCGTCCGCGTCCTTCTCGTCCTCAGCGCCCTTGGCGTAGATGTCGCCCACCGGCGCGATGGCCTTCATGGCCTCGAGCACCTCGTTGAGGGCGTCGTTGACCTCGAGGCCGTTGTACTCGGCGCCCAGGCGCATGACGTCGCGGTCGCAGCCTGCGGCGAAGCGCTTGTCCTTGAACTTCTTCTTGAGCGACTTGAGCGGCATGTCCA
>NZ_JBJEHW010000143.1:0-2425 GCF_051876455.1 Parafannyhessea sp. | reverse complement strand
CGGAGGCAGCCCCGTTGGCGCAGACTGGCGTCTGTGCCCCGGGGGACGCCCCCGCGGACCAAACCGTCCGACCGTCCTTTCGCTCTGCGGGGGATGCCCCGCGCCCCTGGGGGGTGACCGACTTGAGCCGAGACGCCATGCCGAACCGCCTGAACGTCCGCGTGTCCGACGAGGAGCTCGAGGCCCTGCGCAGGGCCTCCGCCGAGCTCTCCTGCTCGAGGAGCCAGGTGGTGAGGCTCCTGATCCACTGCCTCGCGGACGGCGAGGCGCGCATGGGTTTCGGCACCGTCGCCTTCGACTACGAGACCTCGCACGGCATCGTGCGCAACCTGCGCGCCATAGGGACGCTCTACAACCAGTCCGTGGCCGCGCTGAACACGATCGCGAAGGTCGCCCGCGAGTCGCCGCACGAGGTGACGGCCGAGGACGCGCTCGAGACCCTGAGGGTCGTGGACGCGGAGATGACCTACGTGGCGGACACCATCGGATGCCTCCGCGAGGACGTGGCGAGACACTCTGACTGGCCTTTCGTCTTCCTCTGGAGCTGACGCGCATGCCGGTGATAAAGGCCATATCGGGGCACACGGGTCTCGCAGCCGCGAGGAGGTACCTCGAGCGGGACGGGAGGGCCCTCGCCAGGGACCTGCTGCACTTCTCGCGGATCGACGAGGCCGCGCGACAGTCGGGGCGCGGCGTTGACGCCTTCGAATGGGACGTGGCCATGGATGAGACGAGGCGCGCAAACGGCAACGACGCCCCCTGGCGCGGCAGGCCGGCCAGGACCTACAAGCACTACGTCCTTTCCCCCGACCCGCGCGACGGCGTCTCGCTCGAAGAGCTAAGGAAGCTCGCCGTGCGCTGGGCAGAGGAGAGCTTCCCGGACTTCCAGGTGGCCATCGTCTACCACGACGACAACGAGGGACGCATCCCCCACGCTCACGTCATCGTTAACAACACGAGCCACGCCACGGAGAACAGGCTTCGTGACCCCGATCCCGGCCTCCTGAACGGACGCCTCCAGGCAATTGCGCGGGACATGGAGCCTTCGCACTCTGAGGGCGGGATCGACGCAAAGCAGCACGGCACCCGCAGGCTCGGCTCATAGGAGGGCTACGAACGGGTCCACGCGGGATGCGGAGAGGCGGAGCTCTCCTTTAGAGGTGCGCACTCCTGAGTCGCCGACCTCCGCTCGCCATAAGACCTTGCCTTTGTTGCGCTGTCCCTGGCAAGGCGCCCCCACTTGCAAGCCATCGCCTTCCAGCCGGTCTCCGGCTGGCTGCCGTCCCCGGTCCCGATCCCCTGATCCTGTGGGCCCTCTTACTCCTCAGCAATTCCGGCCACTTCCATCTCCCGCCATGCGGCGCCCTAAGTTGTCAATGGCCTCCCGCCGGGGCTCGAACCCCGATTGCCTAGGCCAGGGCGGTGAGTTCCCCCTGCTTGAACCAGCGGTAAATGTTGCGCAAAAATGGTCGCGGCCGCGGGGCTCGAACCCGCATGGGCCTGTCGTCCTTGCGCTCCTGGGGCGCGCGTCTGCCTGCTCCGCCAGGCTGCGGTGTGGTAGTCTAATTGCAAGCGGCGATGCTTCCCCCCGGGTGAATAGCCTGGGAAAGTGGGCATCGCCGCTCTGATATGTCCATGCACCTGCTTGCAGGATAGACCTCTTGGCTATGCTGGCACGCCCGGCAGGTGCCGCCCCCGCGTCTTCGGTTTTGGAGACCGCTGCTCTGCTGTTGAGCTACGGGCGTATTTGCGCTAGAAATATAAAAGCGGCGGATGGCTCTGAATAGGGACTTTCGTCGCCATTTTTATAGCTGCTCCATGCAGTCATCGCTGTGCACCATCATGCTTCGTATTCCATTCTGGCCGCTGATGTGTGACGGCGGGCTTTCACGTTCCGAGGCCCTTGGCATCGGCAGCACCTGCACGACCGAGGACAGCATGAAGGGTCCGAAGAATTCGCGGGGATACCGGTAGGTGCCAATACCGCTAATCTTTGCAGATCTGCTTAATGCCATACGATCCTCAAGACCTGTCTGCCAGAGTGCGAGATGCACGAGGGGTGGAGGCAGGCCGACGGGGCACCGGCTCGCTCCCGACCGGGTACTAGACAAGCACAAGTCGTACTTCGCGAAAGGTCGCTGTCTGGAAGGTATTCCTTTCGTCTGGCTCAACCGCATGAGGGCCACCTATGCCACTCTCATGCAGGATGCAGGCATCGACTCCACGCTTATCAATGCCATGCAGGGCAGATCATCCAACTCAGAAGTGCTCTATGGCCACTACCTCAACCCGCGCCAGGACAGCTTCGAGAGGGCCGCAGACGCGATGCAACGCCGCGTCATCGGTTGCTAGATTGCAAGATTACGCGGAACCTTGCAGGAGCTTGCAGGTATAGTCCATAAAAAATAAAAGGTCGCAGGGCGTT
>NZ_JBJEHW010000142.1:0-11524 GCF_051876455.1 Parafannyhessea sp. | reverse complement strand
TCGCTGTCACAAAGGGCGTCTTGCGTCCCATCTTGCCTCCCTATGCGGCCATCCTTTGCGGTGGCCATTGGCCACGGTCGCGTAGGGATAGCGCACCTGACTAGTGTCAGACAGTCCCAAGGGGTGTTCCCCCAAGGTCCCACCCCGCCTTCGTGCCCGTTGGCGGGATTCGGCGGATTTGGCCTCCTCGTGGGATCGACGCCTGCCGGCTAGCCCACGGATCTTCGTGTCCGCGCCTCTATCGTTGGGGGAAGTGTAGCCTTTACCCGTGGGCGCGCGCACGCTCGAAGCATTTCTGCCACATGTCGTTAACAATTGGGTCTCGGGGGCCGGAAACGCGTCCGTCCCTTGGTCGGACCGCGGCGGGCCGAGATTGTGACAAGTCTTGCGCTCTTTGATCGCCATTGCCATGCGGGGTCTTACAATTCGGCGGCGGGCAGGTCGGCAACGTGTCACATGTGAGGATAAGGGGAGTGACCGATGGCGCAGGAGACGAACGGCATCCCGGGATCGGGGGACGCGATGACAGGTGGCCCCTCTGATGCCATGAGGCTCGCACCCGAGCTGCGGAGGTGGAGGCGCGAGCTTCACCAGATTCCGGAATGCGACTTCGACCTGCCCGAGACCATCGGCTACCTCCGCGCGCAGCTCGACCGCATGAGCAGGCGCTGCGGATGCCTCAAGGTCTTCTCGCCGGCACCCTCCACGCTCTGCGCCCTGTTCGACCGCGGGACCTCCGGCGCCACGGCGCTCAGGGCCGACATGGACGCCCTTCCCGTGACGGAGGAGACTGGCGTCACCTTTGCCTCCAGGCATCAGGGGCGCATGCATGCATGCGGGCATGACGGGCACATGGCCATGGCCCTGGGTGCGTGCGCCTGGATGTCCGAGCACAGCGACCTTCTCCCCCGCAGCGTTCTCGTCGTGTTCCAGCCGGCCGAGGAGACCACGGGTGGCGCCCGCAAGGTGTGCGAGAGCGGCGTGTTCGGACGTCTGGGCGTGGACAGGATCTTCGGCTTCCATCTGTGGCCCGACCTTCCGGAGGCCCAGGTCGCGACGCGCGTTGGCGCGCTCCTGGCGGCGAGCAACGAGACCACGGTCGAGTTCCGCGGGAGGGCCTCCCACATCGCGAAGGCGAGCCAAGGTCGCGACGCCCTCCTTGCGGGGTGCCGATTCGTTCCGGAGGCGTATCGCTACATGGACGAGCGCGGCCTCGAGGAGCCCTGCCTGCTCAGGTTCGGCCACATGACGGCCGGGGAGGTGCGCAACCAGATTGCGGCCACCGCACGCGTCGAGGGAAGCCTGCGCACGTTCTCGGTCGCGATGGGCGAGCGCTGCAGGAACGAGCTGCCGCGCATTGCGGAGCGCGTGGCCGCCGGGCTCGGCTGCACCGCGCGGACGCACTTCAGCGAGGGATACCCACCTGTGGTGAACGACCATGAGGTCACCTCCTGGGCCAGGGGCGTGCTCGAGAGCGCGGGGATAGCGGTCGATATGGTGAAGGAGCCCCTGCTCATAGCGGAGGACTTCGCCTGGTACCAACAGTGGCTGCCCGGTACGTTCTTCCTTCTTGGGACCGGAACGGGGATACCCCTGCATGCGAGCACGTTCGACTTTGACGAGAGGGTCCTTGTGCGCGGCGTCGACGTCTATCGAAGCCTCGTGACGGCGGACCTGTAGCTAGCCTCTCAGATCGCGGAGGAAGCCCGCGAGGCGCTTGAGGCCCTCCTCTAGCGTGGCGTCGTCGGTTGCGTAGCTGATGCGCACGTGGCCGGGACAGCCAAAGACGGAGCCTGGAACCACGGCGACCCCCGCCTCGCGTATCGCCCTCTCGCAGAACTCCTCGTCACTGGTGCAGAGCCCCTCGGTGCTGGGAAACGCGTAGAAGGCACCCTCGGGCTCGACGCAGGGGAGCCCCATCCGTTTGAGCGCGTCGAGCGTGATGGCGCGACGCGCTCGGTAGCGCTCGCGCATGGGCGCGGTGTCCGTTGCCAGTGCCGTCACCGCCGCATCCTGCGTGAAGGAGACCTCGCAGGAGACCGCGTACTGGTGCACCTTCGCGATTTGCGAGACGACCTCCGGCGCGGCGGTAAGCCAGCCCAGGCGCCATCCCGTCATGGCCCATGGCTTGGAGAAGCTGTTCACGACGACGGTGCGGTCGGAGAGCTCTGGGTGGAGCCTCGCGAACCCATGCCCGCGCAGCTCGTCGCTGTAGACGAGCTCCTCGTACACGTCGTCGCAGACCACGTAGAAGTCCCTCTTGGAGGCGAGCTCGGCGACGGCGTCCAGGCTCTTCTCGTCAAGGACGCAGCCGGTCGGGTTGTTTGGCGAGGTGAGGACGATCACCTTCGTGCGGGGCGTGACGAGCCGTGCGAGCCTCCCCGCGTCGATCTGGAATCCGTCCTCGGAGGTGTCCAGCGTGACCACCCGCGCGCGTGCCAGGAGCGCTATCGACTGGTACAGGACGAACGCGGGCGTGGGGACGATGACCTCGTCCCCGGGGTTGAGGAGCGCCACGAGGGTGCTGAAGAGTGCCTCCGTTGCCCCGTTCGTCACGATGACCTGCTGCGCGTCGACCAGAAGCCCCGTGTTGGAGCACCGCGCGGCAATCGCCTCGCGGAGCGCCATGGTGCCGTTGTTGGGTGGATAGTGGGTCTTGCCCTCGTCGAGGCTCCGCGACACGCACCTGCGGATGCTGGCCGGCGTGACCTCGCCAGGCTCGCCGAGCGTGAGGGAGACGCAGCCGGGCGTCTGTGCGGCGAGAGCGGAGAAGCGCCTGATCGCCGACGGCTTGAGCTCCCCGAGAGCGTCGTTGAGTTCCAGTGACATGCCCTGCCTCCCCTCGGTCGCGACGCGATTGCGCCGTGCGTATGCGTCGGGCGTGATGACCCAAAGTGCGAACGTTTGTTCTGTATGTGACATTATGAGTCCGTGGCGGGCCCTTGTCCAGTGAATTCTCGGCCTCGAGCCAAGAAAGTTTGCTGGTAGGAAGCGCGGTTTTGCCAAAGCGAAACGCAAGGGGCCCATGGTGCCTTGCGGGTCACGCCCAGGCGATGGGCTCCTCGCCGTGCGTCAGCAGGAATGCGTTCGCCTGCGAGAAGGGCCTGGACCCCATGAACGGGACGAGGCCTCCGCCCGCGCGGTTTGCCGAGAGCGGGGAGGGGTGCGTGGACGTGAGCACGAGCTTCTGGCCAGCGAGGGTGCCGGCGGCGCGCGCGTCGTCAACGGCAGTGGAGACGAGGCTTGCGGCATGACGGCCCCATGCGAGGTAGCAGATGGGCTGTGGGAGCTCGACTGTGCGTCTGACCAGGTAGTTTGTGAGGACCTGCCAGCCGAGCCTCGCGTGGGAGTTCGCGGCGTGCTCGCGCACCGTGAGCGTGGTGTTGAGCAGGAGGACGCCCTGCCGTGCCCAGCCGGTGAGGTCTCCCGTGGCGGGCGGCTCGCAGCCAAGGTCCGCCGCGAGCTCCTTGTAGACGTTGCGCAGGCTGGGCGGGAGGCGCTGGCCCTCGGGCACGGAGAACGAGAGGCCCATGGCCTGGCCGGGCTCGTGGTAGGGGTCCTGCCCAAGAATCACCACGCGCGTCGCGGCGGGTGGCGTGAGCTCGAGCGCGCGCAGGATGGCGTCCTGGGCGGGGTAGATGGTCTGCTCGGCGCGGAGGTCCCGCACCCGTGCGAGGAGCTCCCGAGTCTTGGCGGTCACCTCCGCCGGCGCGTCCGCCAGCCAGAGGTCCATGTTGGTCGTGCCCTGAGCGTCGTCCATCCCAACCTCGCAATCCGTTGCGTTGCTAACCCAGCCGACGGTAGCAGGAAGCGGCAGCGGGGTAAAGCCCGCACAGGTCGGTACCAGGACCATCTGCGAGGAACGTACCGCCTGCAAGCTGGCACGTGGCGTACGTCCCGGGATGTCTGGTTTTTCTCGCCCGAGGGACGTACAGTCTTTCTTGCGAATCCTTGATTCGCCGTCAGGTTCGGCGGGGCCGTTCGTGTTATATATGCGTGCGCCGCGGGGTGCCGCGCGGCCGTCGCCGCGTCATCGGAGGGAGTCATCATGTGCACGGGCGTCAGGTTCACGGATGGCAAGGGCAACATGTACTTTGGGCGCAACCTCGATTGGAGCTGCTCGTACGGCGAGCGCGTCGTCATCACGCCGCGCGACTACCGCACGGAGTCGCCGTTTGGCGCCGTGGAGCCCTCGGACATGGCCATCATCGGCATGGGCATCGTGGAGGGCACGACGCCTCTGTACTTTGACTGCGCAAACGAGAAGGGCCTCGCCGTGGCCGGTCTCAACTTCCCGGGCTACGCGTCCTACGCGGCCGGACCGCGCGAGGGCGCCACGAACGTGGCCGCCTACGAGTTCCCGCTCTGGGTCGTCGCGGGGCACCGGACGGTGGACGAGGTCGAGGCTGACCTGGCCGACGTGGTGATAGTCGACAGGCCCGTGAGCCCCAAGTTCCCCTCGTCCATGCTGCACTGGATCGTGGGCGACGCCACGCGCTCCATCGTGGTTGAGCAGACCGAGGCTGGGCTCCAGGTCTTCCACGACGACGTGGACGTCCTCACCAACCAGCCGGGCTTCGCGTGGCACGCGGAGAACCTGCGCAACTACCTCAACGTCACGAGCGACGTGCCCGGCCCGCTCTCGTGGCGCGGGCAGGAGCTGACGGCGTTTGGCTCGGGCGGCGGCATGCGCGGGCTGCCCGGCGACTACTACTCCACCTCGCGCTTCGTGCGCGAGGCCTACCTCAACGCGAACTACCCCACGCAGGAGGGGGAGAAGGCCAACGTGAGCAAGATGTTCCACCTGCTGGGCGGGGTCTCCATGATCGACGGCGCCGCGCGCATGACCAACGGCGAGTTCGAGCGGACCGTCTACACCGGCGGCATCTCCACGCGCACGATGACGTACTACTGGTCCACCTACGACGACCCGGCGATTCGCTCCGAGGCGCTGTTCGACCACGACGTGGACGGCAAGCACCTGCTGGTCGAGTAAGTCACATCAAGGGCCTCGCGGCGGCGCGTCGCGGGCGCACGACCGACCCCCGGATGGGAGCAAGTCATGGCAAGGCTAGGTTTTGGCAAGTCCAACGAGGACGAGGGCAAGGGCGAGGCCGGAAAGGCGTCGCCCGCGGGCGAGAGGGACGAGGACTCCCGGGACGTGGACGCCACGCAGCGCGTGACGCCTCCCGTGCCCGTGACGCCCGCGCGCCACGTGCAGAGCGCCCTCGACGCGCCCGAGGCGGCCGCGAAGTCGCCGGGGGACACGCAGGTGGCCACCCAGGCCGAGGAGGACGCGGAGGGCATGCTCGCCTACCAGAGCCTCGAGCGGCACCGCAAGGAGAAGAAGAGGAAGCGCCGCGTCAAGATCGTGGTGGGCGTGTGCGCGGCGGCCGTGGTGGCCGCGCTCGTGATCGTGCCACGGGTGCTGACGCCCGAGGACGACGGGTCCTCGGCCCCCGCGACGGCGGAGGTCACGCGTGGCGACCTCACGTCGAGCGTGAGCGTGACGGGAGCCGCCCAGCCCGCGTCGAGCGTGTACGTGACGCCCGAGGTGGGAGGCATCGTGCAGGACGTTCGCGTGAGCGAGGGTGACACCGTCAACAAGGGCGACGTGCTCTTCTCGCTCAAGAACGACTCGCTCGACAAGGCGGTGACCGACGCGCAGCGCCAGGTCTCCGACGCGCAGGCGCAGGTCAACACCGCGCAGCGCGGGGTCGACAACGCCAACGCCGCCTACCAGAAGGCGCTTGCCGAGTGGAACGCCGCGCCCGACGCGGAGACCCAGGCCGGGCTCACGGACCCCGACAGCCTCTACGGCGACGTGCAGACCGCAAACGACAGCCTGAACAGCGCGAAGTCCGCGCTCGACTCCGCGAACGAGTCGCTCGCGGACGCGAAGGCCCAGGCGGCCAAGCGCACCGTCGTCGCGCCGACCTCCGGCAGCGTCGTGGCGGTCAACGCCAAGAACGGTGCGGCGTACGGCGACGCCTCGGCCGGCTCCACCACGAGCGACGGCACGGGCCAGTCGTCCTCGCAGTCGAGCTCGGGCTGGGCGGTGCAGATCGCAGACCTGTCGAAGATGCGCGTCGCGACCCAGGTGAACGAGGTCGACGTCTCGGGCGTGAAGGTGGGGCAGACCGCGGACGTGACCTTCTCGGCCATACCGGGGCTCGAGTGCAAGGCCACGGTCGAGAAGATCGCGACCGTGGCCACGGGCTCGGACTCCGGCTCCACGGGTGACGGCAGCGTGGTCACCTACGAGGTTGACCTCCTGATCGACCAGCCCGACTCGCGCATCAAGCCGGGCATGACCGCCAACGCCACCATCGAGACCCAGAGCGTGAAGGACGTGCTCATGGTGCCCGTCGCGGCGCTCCAGAACTACGACGAGGGCTCGGGCGACGCCACGGTGACCGTGGTCACGCTCGACAAGGACGGCAACGTCAAGAGGTCGCGCGACGTGGACGTCAAGGTGAGCGAGAAGAACAGCTCCGACGCCGCGGTCACGGGCGTCAAGGAGGGCCAGACCGTGAAGCTGACGGATGACGACTCCAGCTCGGGCTCAGATGCCGACGCGGACGCGTCCGGCGGCATGACCGCGGACTAGTGATGCCATGACTCCCGTAATCGACGTGAGGGGCGTGCACCGCATATACGACTCCGGCGGCGTGCCAACGCACGCGCTCAGGGGCGTGACGCTCCAGGTCCAGAGGGGCGAGTTCCTGTGCATCATGGGGCCGTCCGGCTCGGGCAAGTCCACGCTCATGAACATCCTGGGCTGCCTGGACACGCCAACCTCCGGCACGTACCTGCTCGAGGGGCTCGACGTGTCGAAGCTGGACGACGACGAGCTGGCGCGGATACGCGCCACGCGCATCGGCTTCGTCTTCCAGTCGTTCAACCTGCTGCCGCGCTCGACCGTTATCAGGAACGTGATGCTGCCGCTGCTGTACACGGACGTGCCGCGGGCCGACCGCGAGCGCCGCGCCTGCGAGGCGCTCGGCGCCGTGGGGCTTCCCGCGGAGTACTACGACCACCGCTCCAACGAGCTCTCAGGCGGCCAGATGCAGCGCGTGGCCATCGCGCGCGCCCTGGTGAACGACCCGGCGCTCGTGCTGGCTGACGAGCCCACGGGCAACCTCGACTCCGCCACGAGCGAGGTCGTGATGCGCACGTTCCTGAGGATGCGCGACGCGGGCAAGACCGTGATCCTCATCACGCATGACGCCGACGTGGCCGCGTGGGCGGACCGCTGCGTCCACATCCGCGACGGCAGGCTGCTCACGGACGAGCAGGAGCGCGAGCTCGTGGCGCGGTCCGCATCGCGTGGAAGGGGGCGCACATGAGGCTGAGGGACCTGTTGGGCGAGACCTGGGAGGCGCTCGACGCCAACCGGGGACGCTCGCTCCTGACGGTGCTCGGCATCGTCATAGGCATCAGCGCCGTGATCGCGATGACGGCGCTCATCGGCGGCGTGCGCCAGGGGCTCATGACCCAGATGGGCCTCGACCGCTCGCGCGTGGTGACCATGGGCGTGTACGGCAGCCAGCAGCCAAAGGTTGAGGACCTCGCCAAGCTGCAGAAGGGCATGCCCGAGTACGAGTACATAACGGGCAGCAGCATGGGCACGGGCAAGGTCGCGAGCGAGACCAAGAGCTCGGACGGCTCCATCACCGGCGTCGCGAGCCACTACTTCGACGTCACGGGCCAGAAGCTCGTGAGGGGCAGGGACTTCACCACCGGCGAGGACGACACCGCCTCCACGGTCGTGATACTCGACCAGTCGGGCGCCCACAACCTCTTTGGCGATGGCGCCGCCCTGGGCCAGACGGTCCGCATCCAGGGAATCGAGTACACCGTGGTGGGCATCCTGGAGGACGGCCAGATGAGCGACCCCAAGAGCGTGAACGCCTACGTGCCGCTCCACACCTGCGTCCAGAGGGTGACGGGATACGACAGCGTGGACTCGCTGGCGGGCATGGTGCGCGAGGGCGAGGACATCGACTCCGTGGTGAAGGAGACCAAGTCGTACCTCACCTCGTACTACCACCTCACGGGGGAGGACGCCGACAACCTGTACGTCTCGTCCACCAAGTCCATGATCGACAGCTTCAACTCGGTCATGTTCGCCTTCCAGCTGCTCATGACCTCCATCGCGTCCATATCCCTCGTGGTGGGCGGCATCGGCATCATGAACATGATGCTCACCAACGTGACGGAGCGCATCCGCGAGATCGGCCTGCGCAAGGCCTTGGGCGCGCGCCGCTCGGACATCACGCGGCAGTTCCTGCTCGAGTCCGTCTGCCTCACGCTCGCGGGCGGGGCCATCGGCATCGTCCTGGGCTACCTGGGCGCCTTCGCGCTCTCCGGCGTGGCGACAAGCATGCTCGCCTCAGCGGGGAGCGACGGCGGCCTCTCGCTCACGATCACGCCGGTGATCGACCCCGTCGCCGTGCTCGTGGCCACGGGCATCTGCGTGCTCATCGGCGTCGTGTTTGGCTACTACCCCGCACGCCGCGCGGCGCGGCTCGACCCGGTGGAGTCGCTGCACTACCAGTAGGGGGCGTGGGCGCGCCCGCGGGTGCCGCGCGACCGGCCCCAAGAACATGGGAACACGAACAAAAGGAGAAGGACGCGACCACGTGGCCGCGTCCTTCTCGCCCGCGTATGCGCCGTGTCGTCGCGAGGCTAGGCCCTGGGGCACTTGGAGAGCGCCGCCTCGTCCGCGATGACCGTGCAGTTGGTGTGCAGCTGCAGGATGGAGGCGGGGCACTGCGGGTCGACGGGGCCGTAGCACATGCGATAGACGGCGTCGGCCTTCTCCTCGCCGTTGGCCACCACGAGGATCGAGCGCGCGTACATGATGGTCTGGACGCCCATGGTGTAGGCCTGGCGCGGCACCTGGTCCTCGCTGTCGAACAGGCGGCTGTTCGCCTTGATCGTGCTCTCGGTCAGGTTGACCATGTGCGTGCCCTTGCTGAAGTAGGGGCCGGGCTCGTTGAAGCCGATGTGGCCGTTGCGGCCGATGCCCAGGAGCTGCAGGTCGGGGTAGCCGGCCTCCGCCACCATGCGGTCGTACTCCCTGCAGGCCGCGTCCGCGTCGGGGTTGGAGCCGTCGGGCACGTGCGTGTTGGCGAGGTCGATGTTGATGTGGTCGAAGAAGTTGGTGCGCATGAAGTAGTGGTAGCTCTGGACGTCCTCGTGGCTGAGGCCGCGGTACTCGTCCAGGTTATACGTGGAGACCTGGCTGAAGTCCACGTCACCCTTGGCGCACCAGGCGGCGAGCTGCTTGTACGTGCCGATGGGCGTGGTGCCGGTGGCCAGCCCGAGCACGGACTTGGGTTTGAGGATCACCTGCGCAGATATGACGTTGGCGGCCTTGCGGCTCATGTCCTTGTAGTCCACCGTGCGAATGATCCTCATAGCGTGTCCTCCCTGCTTGGCCTGTGGTGCTTAAAACTAATACCAGTTGATTCTTCCAAGCTTGCGGCGACAGTGCCTTCCCGCACGTGGGCGCGTGCTTTGCACATGTGGCTCCGTGAGCAAAAGGCGAGAAAAACAAAGCCGTCAACTGCAAGTTTGCAAGGACCTCAACCGCCAATGTAGCGGAGCGCATAGCGAAAGGCAAGTCATTTCCCAAAGTGCACACGAGCGCCGTGTGAGGTAGAATTGGTATGAGGTACATACCAGTAAACCAACAAGAGGGGGAGGGCGGGCCATGGCGTCCATACGGCGAAGGCACTCGCTCCACAACCAGCTCTACGACGTGCTGAGGGAGAAGATCAAGAGCGACATGGCCCCGGGCGACGCCCTGCCCTCGGAGCGCCAGCTCTCCGAGAGGTACGGGCTCTCCCGCACGACGGTGAGGATCGCGCTGGCGGACCTGGAGGCTGCGGGACTCGTGGTGCGCCGGCACGGCAAGGGCACCTTTGTGAGCGATGCGGCCCAGGGCGCGACGGACCTCGCGCTCTGCTACAGCTTCACGGACGAGATGCGCGCCATGGGCAAGGTGCCGCAGACGCGGATCGTCTCGTTTGGCGTGGTGGACGCCACCAAGGAGGTGAGCTCGGCCCTGGGCGTGCGCCTTGGGACGCCGGTGTACGACGTCTTCAGGCTGCGCAGCGCGGACGGCGACCCCATGCTCCTGGGCCACAGCTACCTGCCGGTTGCGACGTTTCCCAACCTCACGCGCGAGGAGGTCGCCACGAGGTCGATGTACGAGATAATCGAGGGCGGCTACGGGCAGCGCATCGCCTCCGCGGCGGAGGAGGTGCGCGCGGGCACGGCCGTCGCGAGCGACGCACGGGCGCTTGGCATAGCCGAGGGCGCCGCCGTGCTCGAGATCGCGCGCGTCTCCACAAACACGCAGGGCGAGAAGATCGAGTACACGTCGTCCGTCGCGCGCGGGGACAAGTTCAAGTACCGTATGGTTCACCACAGGGCGTGACGGGAGGACGTGACCGGATGACGGGCAGGACGCACATGGCGGTTGGGGCAGCGGCGGCGCTTCTGGCGGCACCGCTCGCGGCTCGGCTCACGGGCGCGCAGGTCACGGGCGTGGCGCCGGTGCTCCAGGCGCTGCTCGGCGGCATGGTGGGCGGCATGCTCCCGGACACGGACGTCGCCACCAGCACCGGCTCCAAGGAGCTGCGCCGCGCGTGGGCGGCGCTCGCCGTGCTCGTGGCGTGCGGCCTCGCGTACGACCACCTGCATGGGAGCGACCTCGTCGTGGGCGTGGCCTCGCACTTCTCGTACGAGCAGATCGCGGGCGCCGCGGTCCTGGTCGCCACGTGCGCCGTGGGGCGGGCCTCCGGCCACCGCGGCTTCTCGCACTCGATCCCGGCGCTCGTGTTCGCCACGTTTGGCATGTGGATGCTGTGCAAGCCCCTCGCGGCAGCCTTTGGCGTGGGATACCTCTCTCACCTGGTGCTGGACGTCCTCAACAAGAAGGGCATCCGCCTGCTCTGGCCCATGCGCGCAAACGCGAGGCTTGGGCTCTTCGAGTCCGGCGGCGTGGCCGACTGGCTGCTCTTTATAGCGGGCATCGTGACCTGCGCCATCGTGGCTGCGGCGCGGCTCGACGCGCTGCCGGCCTGGATTGCCGGCCTGCCCGCCGCCGTGAGGGGCGCCCTGCCCTGGTAGCGCGCGGGCAGCCCGGGCGCTACCTCCTGCGGAAGCGCTTGAGCGGGTGCCTGGCGCGGTCCGCCATCTGCCTCTGCCTGAGCTCCGTGGCGTCTCGCCACTCCTCCGTCGCATCGGGGTGCTCGGCCGTCGCGCGCGAGCAGAGCACGTACATCAGGATGCCCAGGCCAAAGCTCACCACGGACACCACGACCTCGCCCACGGGGCTCGCGCCGAGCGAGCTTCCCGGCACCATCATGAGGACCACGTCCACAAACGAGAAGAGCAGGGGCACGCCCGCCCAGCCGCGCACCACCTGCGGCAGCTGGCTCACGTCCACGGCGGCCCTGATCGTGAGGCCGCACGCCACGAGCATCGCGCCGAGGCGTATGACGGCCAT
>NZ_JBJEHW010000141.1:0-11552 GCF_051876455.1 Parafannyhessea sp. | reverse complement strand
GGCGAGATCCCCGACCAGTTTGGCTGGGTCCACAAGATCGACGTGGAGTAGCCGCGGGCAGCGCCGCTGACAGCGAGCCATAGGTAGCATCCGGACGGGAGCCGGGGCCGTGGGCCTCGGCTCCCGCTTTCCGTCGCGGCGCGGGCCGCAGGTGGTTAGCGTGCTACCTCAGCAGAAGCGGCCGTTCCGACGCGCGTCCAGGAACGCCTGGTAGTCCTTCTCGTTCTGATTCGCGTACGCGTGGGCGAACGTGCAGAACGCCTCGTCGTAGGCATCGTTCTCGCCCAGGTAGGAGGCGATGGCAAAGCGGTCGCCCGTGCGGGCGTGGGCGCGTGCCAGCGTCCAGCCGCACAGCGCCGCAAGGTGCGTGAGCTGGTGCGCGTCGATCTTGGTGAGGTCCGGCGCGCCCTTGCCGTCCCAGAGCTGGCGCACGTAGTAGTCGTGCGCGCGGCCGTCCTCTCCGGGAAGGCGCGTCCAGCCCAGCAGCGGGTCGGAGGCGACCTGGATGGCGCGCTGCCCCTCGACCACGCGCCTGCCCTGCTCGGCGTAGCCGCTCCTTCCCACGTAGCGCTCGAGCACGGAGGGCACGGCCTCCTTTACCTGCAGCACCAGCGGGTCGTCCTCGCTTGCGCCCTCGAACACGCAGATCCACGCGCGGAGTCCCACGGACCCCACGCCCACGACCTTGCGCGCCACGTCGACCCCCGTGTACGCGTCGAGCAGCATGCGGCGGCTTGCGGGGAGCGAGTCGCGGTAGCCGCGCAGCACGAGCCTGATGAGCCGTGCCGTCGCGTCCTCCGGGGCGACGCCCGCGTCGTGCGCGAGCCTCTGTCCGATGCGGCTCGCGGCGTCGTCCTGCGCCGTGGCCTTTGCGGCGATGTCCCGAACGGGCACGATGATGGGCGGGTCGCTCACGATGCGGAGCCTGCCGTCCACGACCTCCGTGAACTTCTCGACCGCACGGGCGTTGTTCTTGCGCTCCGCCTTGCTGATGGTCTTCTTGAGCGCCTTACGGTCCGACTTGTTGCCCACCTGGCTGACCAGCGCCTCGATGTGGCGGGCGTCGGCCTGCGCGTACCACACCTCGAGGTTTCCCATCTGCGCGAAGCCAGTCATGGACTGGTGGTACGTGCCCACGCAGGCGCGTACGGCGTGCCTGGCCTTGGAGGCGGAGAGCCCCAGGTCGCGCGCGCAGACCTCCACGGACGCGGCCAGCCGCTTGAGGTCCCACTCCCAGGGGCCGCGCGTGGTCTCGTCAAAGTCGTTGAGGTCGAACACGAGCTGCCGCTCCGGCGTGGCGAAGATGCCGAAGTTAGCGATGTGCGCGTCGCCAGAGGCCTGCACGCGGATGGGCGTGGTGGGCGTGAGCGAGAGGTCGCTCGCCATGGGCAGCGCGCACCCGCGGTAGAACGCAAACGGGCTCGCCGCCATGCGGACGTAGCGGATGGGGAGAAGTTCTGCCACGCGGCTGGGGGCCTGGCTCTGCAGCAGGTCGAGCGGGTCGGGACGGCCGGCGCCTTTGGGTGGCCAGACCGCCTGGGACTCGGGCGGGAAGTCCGCGCGCAGCCCCCTGCCGTACGCGCGAGACTCCTCGGGCGTGCGGCGCTCCGGCTCCTCGAAGGCCGCCTTCACGAGCGAGGCCATCCTGCGCGCCGCCGCCCTCTGCAGCACGTCGCCCACGATGCCCCTGCCGCCAGCCGTGCTGCCCGCGCCGTTCGCGCTCGCCTCTGCCATGCTTCCTCCCAAGGCCGCCGTCCTTCTCGCCCGACTCTACTACCCGCGTCGGCGGTGGACAATGTACCGAATTGCCCCGAAGGTGGGCAAGTCGCGGCGCCAGTCTGTGCCTGCCGGTGCGAGTCCCGCCCATCACATGCACGTCATGGCCCTTCACTTGCACACGAATCGCTGCACATGTCCGCCCGTTCTTCTCATCCGTGTTACTGACAAGACAGCTGACTTGTCATGTGTCTTGTCAGGTGTCATACTGCCGACCCAGTGAGCGCCAGAGGGGCGCATCGTTGGAAGGGAAGTTTGGTGGAGGACTACGTCAGGACTCCCGAGGAGGAGGCGAGCCTGCGCGAGGCGACGCGTCGCTTCAAGAGCGGGCGGGGCTCGGACCTCTCGCGCGAGGAGCTGGACCGCATCGCGCGGCGGGTGGAGGAGCTCAAGGGCCAGAAGGGCGCCGTCGTGCTCGCGCACTACTACGTGCCCGCGGAGACGCAGGCGCTCGCGGACTACGTGGGCGACTCGTTCTACCTCGCGCGGCTCGCGCGCACGCTCGACTGCAAGACGATCGTGCTCGCGGGCGTCTCGTTCATGGCAGAGAGCGTCAAGCTGCTCAACCCGGCGCGCACGGTGCTCAACCCGGAGCCGCGCGCGCACTGCCCCATGGCGTACATGGTGCGCAAGGCCGACGTGGATAAGGTCCGTGCGCAGTACGGCGACGACCTCGCCGTGGCGTGCTACATCAACTCGACCGCTGAGATCAAGACCTGGTCGGACGTGTGCGTGACCTCGTCAAACGCCGTCAAAGTCATTTCCGAGCTGCCGCAGCGCAACATCCTCTTCATCCCGGACATGAACCTCGGCCGCTACGTGGCCGAGCAGCTGCCGCAGAAGAACGTCATCCTCAACCGCGGCTACTGCCCCACGCACCAGCGCATCATCCCGCAGGAGGTCGAGCGCCTGGAGCTGGAGCACCCGGAGGCCGAGGTCTGCGCGCACCCCGAGTGCTCGCAGGAGGTCCTGCGCGAGGCGGACTACATCGGCTCCACCAAGCAGATAATCGAGCACATCGCGGCATCCGACGCGCGCGAGTTCATCGTGCTCACGGTGGTGGGCGTGGCCGCAGAGATCGCAAAGGTAACGGCCGGCCAGGGCAAGCGCGTCTACTTCCCGGCGACGCCGCCCATCTGCCCCAACATGGCGATGGTCGGGCCCGAGAAGGTGCTGGCCGCGCTCGAGGGCAACCTCGGCGAGGTCGCGCTCCCCAGCGACGCGGAGAGGGCCATGGCCCCGCTCGAGCGCATGCTCGAGCTGGCTGCCCGATGAGCGCGCAGGCAACCGCCCAGGTCGCGACGGGCGAGAAGAACGCGGCCACCCGGCAGGACCGGGGCCTCGACTGCGACGTCGCCATCGTGGGCTGCGGCGTGGCCGGCCTGTACGCGGCGCTCAACCTGCCGCGCCACCTGCGGATCGTCATGCTCTCAAAGGAGGACGTGGCCAGCTGCGACTCCATGCTCGCGCAGGGCGGCATCTGCGTCATGCGCGACCACGACGACTACGACTACTGGTTTGACGACACGATGCGCGCCGGCCACAACGAGTGCCGGCCCCAGAGCGTGGACACCATGATCTGGTCGAGCCGCGAGATCATTAACGACCTCATCCGCATGGGCGTGGAGTTTGACCGCACGCCCGACGGCGACCTGGACTACACGCGCGAGGGCGCGCACAGCCGCAACCGCATCGTGCACCACGCGGACGTGACCGGCAAGGAGATCACCACCAAGCTGCTGGCCCGCGTGCGCGAGCTGCGCAACGTGCGGATCTGCGAGTACACCACGATGGACGACATCCTGGTTGAGGACGGCGCCTGCGTGGGCGTGCACGCGCACGACCGCGACGGCAGGGCGCTCGAGCTGCGCGCACGCGACACGGTGCTCGCGACGGGCGGCGTGGGCGGCCTGTACGAGCACTCCACCAACTACCCCTGCCTCACGGGCGACGGCTGCCGCATCTGCGAGGAGCACGGCGTGGCGCTCGAGCACATGGACTACGTGCAGATCCACCCGACCACGCTCTACAGCACCAAGCCCGGCCGCTCGTTCCTCATCTCCGAGGCGTGCAGGGGCGAGGGGGCCGTCCTTCTCGATAAGAACGGCAACCGCTTCACGGACGAGCTCCAGCCGCGCGACGTGGTCTCCGCGGCCATCAGGCGCCAGATGGAGAAGGACGGCACCAAGCACGTGTGGCTGTCTTTCGCGAACGTGCCTGACGAGGTGTGCCGCGAGCACTTCAGCCACATCTACGAGCGCTGCCTGGAGGAGGGCTACGATATCACCAGGGAGCCGATCCCGGTGGTGCCCGCGCAGCACTACCTCATGGGCGGCATCCACGTGGACCAGAACTCCATGACGGGGATGGCGCACCTCTACGCCGCGGGCGAGACCAGCTGCAACGGCGTGCACGGCAAGAACCGGCTGGCCAGCAACTCCCTGTTGGAGAGCCTGGTCTTCTCGCGCCTGGCCGCGCGGGACATCGTTAGGAGGAGGCACGGATGGACCCAGTCAGCCTAAGGCTCCAGGCGGAGCCGCTCATCCTCATGGCGCTCCGCGAGGACGTCACGAGCGAGGACGTCACCACCGCGTCGGTCATAGGGCCCGAGGCCACGGGAAGCGTGCGCCTTATCGCCAAGGAGGACGGCGTGATCTGCGGGCTCGACGTGTTCGAGCGCACGTTCCAGCTGCTTGACCCCACTGCCAAGGCCGAGCTCGCGGTTGCCGAGGGTGACGACGTGACGGCCGGCCAGGACCTGGGATGCGTGCGCGCACACGTGCGCGCCCTGCTTTCGGGCGAGAGGGTCGCGCTCAACTACCTGCAGCGCATGAGCGGCATCGCGACGCTGACCCGACGGATGGCCGCGCTGTTCAAGGGGACCCGCACCAAGCTCGTGGACACGCGAAAGACCTGCCCCAACATGCGCGTGTTCGAGAAGGAGGCCGTGCGCGTGGGCGGCGGCGGAAACCACCGCTACAACCTCTCGGACGGCGTGCTCCTGAAGGACAACCACATCGACGCGGCCGGTGGCGTGCGCCAGGCCATCGAGGCCGCGCGCGAGCATGCGCCCTTCGTGCGCAAGATCGAGGTCGAGGTGGAGACACTCGACCAGGTGCGCGAGGCCGTGGACGCGGGTGCGGACATCATCATGCTCGACAACATGGACCACGAGAGCATGCGCGAGGCCATGGGCGTCATAGCCGGCAGGGCCGAGGTCGAGGTGTCCGGCAACGTGGACGCCGCCAAGGCCGCCACCCTGGCCGACCTGGGCGTCGACTACGTGAGCTCTGGCGCGCTCACGCACTCCGCGCCGATCCTGGACCTCTCGCTCAAGCACCTCACGGTGGAGGGACGCTAGCATGACGGGCAAGGAGCGCCGCGCGCGCATAGTGGAGCTGCTGGAGGCGGCGCAGGCGCCCGTCTCGGGCGCGGCGCTCGCCCGCGAGCTGGGCGTGAGCCGCCAGGTCATCGTGCAGGACGTGGCGCTGCTGCGCGCGGACGGCACGGCCGTAGTCTCCACGAGCCGCGGCTACGCCCTCGCGCGCGACGCCCGGCCCTGCCGCCTGCTCAAGGTGCGCCACCGCGACGACGAGGTGGCCGACGAGATGTACCTCATAGTGGACCTGGGCGGCACCATCGAGGACACGATGATCAACCACCGAACGTACGGCCAGATGAGCGCCCACCTGGGCGTATCGAGTCGCCGCGACGTGGAGCGCTTCCTGGACGACCTGCGCAACAGCCGGTCCTCGCTCCTGAGCAACATCACGAGCGGCTACCACTTCCACCACGTGCGGGCCGACAGCGAGGAGGCGCTGGACGACATCGAGCGCGCCCTCGGCGAGCACGGCTGGCTCGTCCCTATGAGCGACTACGAGCGCGAGGCCCTGCGCTAGGCTCGCGGGCCTCCCGGGTGCGCAGCATGACGTGCGCGGAGTACCTGCGGGACGTTCGAAACGGGCAGTAGCGCGTAAGGGTTTGGGTGTGCGATGCGTCTGCCGTCGCACTGTAGCGGGGTAGAGCGTCGACGTCGGCGTATACTTCATACCCGTCGGCCGTGGAAGGCACCGTGCGCCGCGCGGTGTTTGTGGCCACGGCCCTGGTCGCGCTGAAGGCGCGGAAGGAGGCCCACTGTGGCACAGAGGATTCAGGGTACGGAAGACCTGTACGGCGGATACATGCGCGCATGGCAGCACATGCAGGACGTCGCGCGCGAGCTGTTTGGCGCCTACGGGTTCGACATGATAGAGACGCCCGCGATCGAGCAGGTGGACACCTTCGTCCACGGCATCGGCGAGTCGACGGACGTCGTCCGCAAGGAGATGTTCCGCGTGTTCTCCGGCGCGCTCATGGAGCGCCTGCTTGACGCCGGTACGGAGAGCGGCCTCAAGGCCAAGCAGCGCATGGCCATGCGCCCCGAGGGCACGGCCGGCGTCGTGCGCGCCGCGGTGGAGAACAACTTCGTTCCGCAGGGCGGCGCGCCCGTCAAGCTGTGGTACGGCGAGGCGATGTTCCGCGGCGAGCGCCCGCAGAAGGGTCGTCTGAGGCAGTTCCACCAGGTGGGCGTCGAGTGGCTGGGCGCCCCCGATCCCGCTGCCGATGCCGAGTGCATCATCATGCTGATGGAGTTCTACAAGCGTATGGGCTTCGACCCCAAGCAGCTCACGCTGCGCATCAACTCGATGGGTGACGCCGAGTGCCGTCCCGCCTACCGCGAGAAGGTCCGCGACTTCATCCTCGCCCACAAGGACGAGATGTGCGAGGACTGCCTGGAGCGCGCGGAGATCAACCCGCTGCGCAGCTTCGACTGCAAGAACGACCACTGCCGCGAGGTCATGGCAGGGGCGCCCCTCGCCAAGGACAACCTGTGCGACGCCTGTGCCGAGCACTATGCCAAGGTCAAGCAGTACCTGGACGAGGCGGGCGTGAGCTACGTCGAGGACCCGACGCTCGTCCGTGGCCTCGACTACTACACGCGCACGGTCTTCGAGGTCGAGTGCGAGGGTGCGGGCGTCGGCGCCATCGGCGGCGGCGGTCGCTACGACGGCCTGATGGAGCTCGAGGGCGGCAAGCCCACCCCGGGCATCGGCTTCGCCGTGGGCTTCGAGCGCATGTACCTTGCCCTCAAGTCGCTCGGCGTGAGCATGGACGGCGAGGAGCCGGGCTGCGTCTACGTCGCGTGCACCGGTGCCGACGAGCGCGACGCCGCCTTCCGTGCGACGCTGGCGCTTCGCCAGGCGGGCGTGCGCACCGAGGCAGACTACCAGGGCCGCTCGCTCAAGAGCCAGTTCAAGCAGGCCGACAAGCACAACGCGCGCCTGTGCGTCGTGCTCGGCTCCGACGAGGTGGCCGCGGGCGTCGCCACGCTGCGCGACATGGGCACGCACGAGCAGGTGCAGGTGCCGCTCGCGAGCCTTGCCGACGAGGTGAAGGCTCGTCTGGCATAGGGCCTGACAATAGGAGAGTTCCAAAGGAGGACCCATGTTGTACGGATACGGATACGACTCTTACAGCAACCCGCTGACCTCGTGGGCCAACTTCGGTGGCGCGCTCGGCGTGCTCATGCTCATCGCGTTCATTGCGGCGATCGTGCTCACCGTCATGGGCTACAAGCGCTTCATCTCGGACAAGAGCGACATGCACCTGAGCTTCTCCGACAAGCGCTCCTGGGGTCCGTTCCTGCGCTTCGACGTCCTGCTCATCGACAAGATCCTCAAGGCGCTGTACCTCTTCAACTCGCTCATGATTGCGTTCGGCTGCCTGGCCGTGGTGCTGAGCTCCATCAGCTTCGGTGTCGGCGCGTTCCTGGGCACCCTGGTGGCCATGGCGATCGCGTGCATCCTTCTCGAGCTGCTGTGCCGCGTCGTGAACGAGTTCCTGATCCTGAACATCGTGATCGCGCGCAACACCTCCGACATCAAGCGCGACCTGCGTGGCCTCAAGGGCGAGAGGGACGCGGGCATGCCCGTCGAGGGCATGGGCTTTGACGGCGCGCCCGTGCCGCCCACTGCACCGGCTTCCGCTGCCGCTGCCGCTGTCCCGGTCGCGCCAGCGCCCACGTCGGAGCCTGAGCCCGCTCCAGCTGCCCCGGAAGAGGCACCAGCTGCCCCCGCCTCGCAGGTGGAGCCCGTCGTGGAGCCGGAGGCAGAGGCCCGCGTTGACGCGGGGACGGAGCCAGAGGCTACCAACGAGCCCGATGCCGAGGAGGCCGCTCCCACCACGGTGCTGGAGAGGCCTGCGGAGGATGATTCCGAGTCGGCCCAGCAGGAGCATGTCGTGCGCTTCTGCCCCAACTGCGGCTCGCCCGTCGGCCCGAACGACCGCTTCTGCGGCGAGTGCGGACAGAGGCTCAAGTAGGGGAGCCGTTCTTCTCGCCCAAGTAATGACAAGCAGGGCGCCCGCGCACGGTCATTCCGTGGCGGGCGCCCTGTCTTAGGAGGAAGTTGCCCGGCCTCGCGGCGGCGGGACCGGGCAGGGGCACTAGGCTGCGAGGCCGCGGCGCTGGCCCTCGTTGCGGAAGCGCCTGACGTCGTCCCTGCGGTCGAGGCCCAGCAGGTGCGCGTAGCCGGTGTCCGTGAAGCCCTGGTGCGCGTGCTGGTACATGGAGATGACGAGCGTCCACAGGGGGATGAGGTAGGACAGGCAGTTCCACGCGATGCTCGCCATGGGCATGCCCACGAAGGCGATGATGCCCACGCACGAGGTCGACCAGGGGATGAGCGCGGGGATGATGGCGGCGCTGTTCTCGAGGTCGAGGGCGAGCGCGGAGCCGTCGTGCTCCGTGTCCTTGCAAAGCTGCGCGGTCAGCATGAGGGCGACGACCTGGTCGCAGGCGATGGTGCACGTGGCGATGCTCGTGAGCAGCACGCTCACGAACGGCGTGGAGTGCTGCGCCAGGTTGTTGACGTAGTCGCGCAGGCCGAGGAGCAGGCCGGTGCCCTCGAAGATGCCGGAGTACGTGGACGCGGTGGCCACGATGAGCGCGATGTCGAGCATGGACGCGATGCCGCCGCCGTTGACCATGCGCGCGATGGCGAGGTTCTTGCAGTGGTAACCCATCACGAGGATCGCGGGGAGCTCCGCCACAGGCACGTGCTGCACGAAGACGCAGATGAGAAGTGCGGTCGCCAGGCTCGCGACCATGGTCTTCTTGACGCTCACCTTGAGGAGCGCCAGCACGAGGATCACGATGGTGGGGAGCGCCACGATGAGGCCGAGGTTGAACGAGTACGCGAACGAGCCCGCGAACGAGGGCGCCATGCCGGAGCCACCGGCGACGCCGCCGGCCAGCAGGTAGATCAGGCAGCACAGCGCAAAGGGCACGGCGCCGGTGCGCACCATGCGGCGCACGTTGTCGAAGAGCTGCGTCTTGGTGACGCTCGCCACGAGCGCGGCGGAGGACGAGATGGGGGAGCAGCGGTCTCCCACGAAGGCGCCCGCGAGGATCGCGCCGCCCACCATGGCCGCGTTGGCCTTCATGGCAGTGGCGATGGTCATGCAGATGACGCCCACCGTGGCGGACGCGGCGTAGGAGCTGCCCGTGAGCATGGACATGCCAGCCGTGAGCAGGAAACTCACGATCACGAGGTTGCGCGGGCTCACCAGGTTGGCGGACCAGCAGGTGATGGCAGGGATGGTGCCGGCCGCGCGCCAGCTTGCCGTGAGCGCGCCGATGAGCACGAACAGCGTGAGGACGGTGCCCACGCTCTTGAGGCCGGTGGCCGCCATGCGCGAGACGTCGCGCACGCCAAAGCCGCGCCAGATGCCGTAGCCCGCAAACAGCAGCATGCCAAACACCAGAAGCGGCAGCAGCTGTACGTTCAGGACGATGCCCGCCACCAGCACCGCGGCGAATGTGAGAAGAACCCCGGCCTCGACCATGTTTGCTCCCAGAACCTCGTACCCGTCCCCCGACAGGCATTCCCTTACTTTCCGACTCGATAGGGTAGGGTCTTGGGAATCAGTAGTCCAACTGTTATTATCGGTATCAGAAACAAGATATTTTGGTGATATGGGCCCGTCCCGGGAGGCAGCGCATGAACTTCTCGACCATGGACTACTTCGTGGCGCTGGCGGAGGAGAAGAGCTTCACCAAGGCGGCCGAGCGGCTCGCCGTGACGCAGCAGACGCTGTCCGCGCACATCGCCGGCGTGGAGCGCGAGCTGGGCGTGCGCCTGGTCAACCGCAAGGTGCCGCTCACGCTTACGTACGCGGGCGAGGTCTTCCTGGGCTACGCCCGGCGCTTCCAGGCGATGCGTCGCACCATGGGGCAGGAGTTTCGCGACATCGCCAAGGACGAGCGCGGCCTTTTGGGCGTGGGCATCGCCAGCACGCGCGGGCACATGCTCATGCCGGCGACGCTCGCGCGCTTCCAGCGCGAGCACCCCGGCATCAGCGTGCTGCTGCACGAGTCGGAAAACCAGGAGCTCATCAGCCTCGTGAAGGAGGGGCGCGTCGACCTCGCGGTGGCCACGGTGCCCGACGACGAGCCCGGCCTGGTGGTGCGCCGCCTCTGCCGCGAGAAGATCGTGCTCATCCTGACCGAGGACCTGCTGCGCGCCTCGTGCGACGACGTTGCAGAGGCCCGTCGCGAGGCCGCGCGCGGCAACCTCGCGCCGCTCGCGCGCTGCCCGTTCATGATGCTCGGCAAGGCGGACGAGCCGGGCGCCATCGCGCGCCGCATCCTGGAGCGCTCCGGCGTCAAGCCGTGGAACAGGGTCTTCTCCAAGAACTCCGAGACGCTCATCGAGCTGGCGGCGCGCGGCGTGGGCGCGTGCTTTGTGCCGCGGGCGCTGGCCCTGGGCGCCATGAGCCGCCACCCGGAGGCGGGCCTCACGGCCGTGGGCCTGGGGGACGACACCGCGATCACCATATCCGCCGCGTGGCGCGACTCCGACCACGTGTGGAGCGTGATCCTGGCGTTCTACGAGCTGCTCGCAGACGAGCTGGTGCAGGGCGAGAGCGCGATGCTGGGCCTGGACGCGAAGGTCGCGGCCGGGGGCCTGCGCGCATGAGCGCCGCCGGGGGAGAAGGACGCGGCCCCGCGCGCGTGGCCCGCTGCCTGGGCGCGAGCGACGGCTCGGGCGGCACGCCGCGTGAGCTCCGCCTGGAGGTCGCGGCCCCGTGCGACGCCCAGGGGCTGCTGCGCTCGATGGGCTGCTCAAAGCCCGTGCTGGCGCGCGTGTTTGGCGAGGGGGCGCTCGTGCGCGCGGGCGCGCCGCTCGCGCGCACGGACGCGCTGGCCGCAGGCGACATGGTGACGCTGCGGCTCGCGCGCGGGGGCGCGACGCCGGCCGCGGTGCGCCTGCCGCGCGGCGTTGCCGAGCCGCGCGTGCTCTACCGGGACGCGTTTCTGCTGGCGGTGGACAAGCCGGCCGGCATCCTGGTGCACTCGGACGGCGGCGGTGCCGTCACGCTCACGGACTGGGTCGCGGCGCGGCTCGCTGCCGCGGGGGTGCCGGCCACGCCGCAGGCCGTCCAGCGGCTCGACGTTGAGACCACGGGCGTCACGCTCTTCTCGCTCGCGCCGGAGTTCCAGCCGCAGCTGGACGCCCTGGTCGCGGGCCATGCCATGCACAAGCGCTACCTGGCCGTGGTCGAGGGTGCGCTGCCCGCGGACCTCGGCAGGATCGAGGCGCCCATCGGCCGCGACCGCCACGACGCGCGCCGCATGCGCGTCTCCGCCTCCGGCAAGCCGGCGCTCACGCGCGTGCGCACACTGTGCCGGCGCGGCGGCCGCGCGCTCGTGGAGCTGGAACTGGGCACCGGCCGTC
>NZ_JBJEHW010000140.1:0-2445 GCF_051876455.1 Parafannyhessea sp. | reverse complement strand
CCCGAGTTTTGCAGCATGACTAAGTGGATTTCAACCCCTTTGCCCTGCTAGAAGGGCATATTTTTTGTCAAGTATTTATGACTTCTTACGTGGATTATTGCGGATGTATGATATAATCTGCCAACTGTTCCCGCAGGTCGAAGGCGGTGTCCATGCATCTCAGGAAGGCCAAGGTCAAAGGTCGGGTCTATCTGTCGATCGTGCAGAGCTACCGCACGCCGGACGGCAAGACCAGGTCCAAGACCATCGAGACGATCGGCTACGCCGACGCCTTTGAAGGTATCTATGGCGATCCGATCGCTCATTTTGAAGCTGAAGTCGAGCGCAGGAACGCCGAGGCCAGGACGGCCGGGGCGGCGATAACCGTCAAGTTCTCACCTGCGAAAAAGATCGACAAGCGCGCCGAGGGCCGCGTCGAGCTCGGGGCGGCGGTGCCCAGCGCGTACTTCCACCGCGACCTCGGGGTCTGGGGCTTCTTCGAGAAGAAGCGCACCGCGCGCGGGTTCGCCTACGACCCCTGCCGCATCCTGGAGCTGCTCGTGTGGAACCGCATCAGCGACCCCGGCTCGAAGAGGGCCGCCTTCGAGGCCCGCGGGCGCTTCCCGCGCAGGTGCGACTTCAGCCTGGACGACGTGTACCGCTCCCTGACCTACCTCAACGCCAACGCCGACGCCCTGGTCAGGCACATGAACGAGAGCCTGGAGGCCGCGCGCGGGCCCCGCAACAGGGCGCGCCTGTACTACGACGTGACCAACTACTACTTCGAGGTCGAAAACGAAGACATCGACGGCCTGCGCAGGCGCGGCGTGTCCAAGGAGCACCGGCCCTCGCCGATCGTGCAGATGGGGCTGTTCCTGGACGGCGACGGGCTGCCCCTCGACTACGAGATCTTCCCGGGCAACCGGAACGACATGTCCACGATGCTCCCCGCGATGGAGAAGGCGGGGCTGCGCCGCGCGGGCGGCCCGGAGGCCGGGCGCGTCATCGTCGTCGCCGACAAGGGCCTGAACACCTCCGGCAACATCGCCGCCGTCACCCTCGACGGGAACGGCTTCATCCTGTCCCAGTCGGTGCGCAGGGCGACCAGGGAGCTCAGGGGCTGGGTGCTCTCCGGCGAGGGGTACGAGCGGAACGCGTCGGGCACCTTCAAGGTCAAGAGCCGCGTCGCGGACAAGGCCGTCCACGTCGTCGGCGAGGACGGCAGGAGGCGCAAGGTCACGGTGCCCGTGAAGGAGGTCGCCTTCTGGTCGCGCGACTACTTCGAGCGCAGCCGCCGCGAGCGCGAGAAGGTCGTCGAGAGGTCCAGGGCCGCGATCGAGGGCGGCGAGATGTCGTCGGCCGCCGCCAAGACCCCCGTGCGCTACGCCAAGGACATGCCCGTGGTGAGGGAGACCGGCGAGGCGGCCAGCCACAACTGGGTGCTCGACGAGGCCAGGATCGCGGCCGACGAGGCCTGCGACGGCTACTACTGCATCGTCACGAGCGAGCAGGAGATGGGCGACCGCGAGGTCATCGAGGCCTACCGCGGGCTCTGGAGGATCGAGGACTCGTTCCGCGTGCTCAAGAGCGACCTCGACGCCAGGCCCGTCTACGTGTCGCGGGAGGACCACATACGCGCGCACTTCCTCGTCTGCTACGTCGCGCTGCTGGTCATGCGCCTGATGCAGCTCGACACGGGGCGCGAGCACACGTCCGAGCAGATCGCCGAGGCGCTCCGCGGGGTCGTGGGCCACAGGCTCGACGCCAACGCGTACCTCTTCGACTACCGCACCGACCTGACCGACGAGCTGGCGGCGGCCGTCGGGATAGACCTGTCCAGGCAGGTCCTCACGCGCGGGCAGATCCGCCAGGTGATGGCCGACGTGAGGAAGCCCAGGGCGGAAGTGGAGGTTTCGAGGCGCTAGGCCGTCGCACTGCGAAAAAAGTCACGGGGAAAGGGGCCGTTCGCGCAGGTCGCAAGGGCCAAACTGTCCCGACCAGCTGCAAAAGATGGGTTCTCCCACCGCCTGGGCGCACGGGACGCGCATGCGCACGGTAAACGGCGGGCCCGGGTCCACCTCGAGCACACCGCCGAGCGCCGTGGCGGAGGCGCGCATCCCCGTCAGGCCACCGCCCTCCCGGGGCGGCGCCGCACAGGGCGCGCCGTCGTTGCACACCGTACAGGTTTCCATGCCGCCGATCCGCGCGAACACGGCCTCGACCACCGCCGCCTGGGCGTGGCTCACCGCGTTGGTCGCCGCCTCGCGCACCGCGCGCGCAAACGCCAGCGCACACGCAGGGTCGGCAGGCAGCGCGCCCCGCAGGCGCACCTCCACGTCGATCAGAGCGAACGCGTCGACCACCGCCGCAAGCTCCGTGGCGGCATCGGGCTGGGCGTCGGAACCGGAGCGCAGGTCGTCCGCAATGCTTGCCAGCAGCGTGCCGCGCACCGCGCCCGGCTGCGTC
>NZ_JBJEHW010000139.1:0-11621 GCF_051876455.1 Parafannyhessea sp. | reverse complement strand
TCACTGCACTCGATAACGCCTTCCAATCAGTTGCCCTCACAATGGGTCGCCGCAGGTGGTCGCTTAATGCCTTTGAAGTTGGACAGAGACAGGCTCTGCTCGCCAAACTACTCGACTTTGACGGTCGCCTCATGGAAGATGTGCTTGCTCGATAAGAACCAATCGAGGACGAAAGCTCTCGGATCCACTGCGGATGCGGCTCAGACAAAGAATTTCTAGACCTGGTGCACCAAAGTAGGGTTTGAGTGTATTTGCGGATTGCCATCGACCCTAACAAACGCGCTCAAGTCCCTGAGTTGTCCAGCTCGCAGGATTTGAGGGTACTTTTCAACCACCAGATTGAGCCAACGGACGCCTTATTGAGAAGAAGCCGACTGCAAACGGAGCGGAAAGTACACTCAAACCCCTTTGCCGTGCAACTGCACCGAGGAAACTTTGCCGAGCCAGCAAATTATCGACAATCAATCTTGATCAGGCAGAAAGACCAAGGCGCACCAGCCGCCGCCGGTGCGCCTTGGCGCGAAAGTCCTCTACGCCTTCTTGTAGAAGACCTCCATGTCCTTGCTCATCTGAGCCAGCGTCGGAACGTCCACATACGCCATGTGACCGCAGCCGTAGCGGTGCCACTCCAGGCGACCCTTCAGCTCATCGCTCAGGAACTGGCAGCTCATGTCATGCATCACGTTCCAGTACGGGGTCGCCGCGTCGTAGCGCCCACCAAGGATGGCGACCTTCATCCGGGGGTTGCGGCGCATTGCGCACGCGATGTCCGTCGCGAAGTTGGGGCAGGCGGAAGCCTCCATCCTGCCAGGCTCGCGATGCTCCCAGTTCCAGTTGACGCCCACCTGCTCGTAGTTGCTCGAGATGTAGCGCGCCGGCGCGTGGTACCCAAGCTCGTCACGCAGGAAGCTCCTGAACGCCGTCGTCCAGCTCGACTCCACGGCGTCGTCCGCGGCGTCCTCCCCCGCAAACCACTCGGAAGAGTTCTGCGCAAACGACGGCGCGTCGGACGAGAAGCGCGTGTCCAGCCTGCCGCAGACCTTCCCGTCGTCCAGAAGCACGTTGCGACGGAAGTCGTCCAGCGTGATGCGCAGGTGGCAGCGCTGGATGTGCTTGGTGGGAAGCCCGATCAGCTCGGAGTACTGCCAGGCGATGTCCGCCTCGCGCTCGCGGCCCAGGCGGTCACCCTTCAGCAGCGCGGGCGCCAGCGTGTCCTCGGTGAACTTGAGCGCGCGGTTGTACCACTTGTTCGGGTCCTCGCCCGCGCCGACCTTGCCAAAGTAGTGCGCGGTCGCGGCGTAGACCGGGGTCATGCCCAGGTGGTACAGGTCCTCGCCCTCGAGCACCTGCACCCAGTCGAAGATCGCGGAGAGCATCGTGACGCCGGCGACCTTCACGTCGCGCTCGCCCAGCAGGCGCATCAGGATCGCGTTGCGCACCGTGCCGTACGACTCGCCAAACAGGTACACCGGGCTGCCCCAGCGACCGTTCTCCTCGAGCCAGGTCGTGATCGCACGGCAGAACGCATCGGCGTCGCCGTCCGTCCCAAAGACCTTCTTCGTGTCGGCGTCGGCCGCCAGGCTCGAGAAGCCGGTGCCCAGCGCGTCAAGAAACACCAGGTCGGACTCGCGCAGCAGCGTGTAGGGGTTGTCCTCGACCTCGATGGGGTACGCGAGGTGGCTCACGCCGTCGGTCCGCACGCGGCGCGGCCCCACGCCGCCAAAGTTGATGGGCACGCTCGCGCATCCGGGGCCGCCGTTATAGCAGAACGTAACCGGGCGAGAAGGGCTCGCGTTACCGTCCTCGTCAAGCGCCACGTAGGTGAGGCTGAACATCTTGCCCACGAGCTTCCCGGTATCCGAGCGCACGTCCAGATGGGCGGCCGTGCAGCGGTAGCTCATCTCCTCGCCCTCGGTCTCCTTGGAGCCATGCCACGTCAGGTCGGCGGTCGCCGGCTCGGGGGTCGTCGTCACCGCATCCGCGGGAACCGACATGAAGGCGTCCTGGATCTTCGTGTGCGCCTGGTTCGCCGGCGTCTCGCTCGCGTTCTCTTCTGCCATAAAGCTGTGCCTTTCGTCCTGGGGCCACGCAAGCCTCGCCGTGGCCCGCCAGTGCAGATTGCCGAGGGACAGTCTACGCCCGATACGCGCCCATGGTCATCGCGGTCGCAAAGCCCCACCTCGCTTCCACCGCGGCTCGGCCCAACGCGTCACAATTGCGTAAGCAGCCCTTAATGCAATCCCATGCCCATGTCATACAGTCAAACAGACTTGCTCGGATATGTGGCGGCACCGTGCGTCGGGCGCATTCTCCCCTGTTCAGTGCTAGGATTTCGCGTTGTATGTCGTTCGCGACGGCTTTCGCACGTCTACCGCAGACCCAAGGTTCGCTGCGGTTCCATGGGTACAAGAACGTATATGTGGCCTTCGCGGACATCGGACCCGATTGACATTGGAGCGCTATGTCAAACACCAAAATGCCGACCTTGCCGAAGGGTGCGCAAGTCAAGCGGCGCAAGTACACCGGCATTCCCCTATCGGCAGGCATGATCCTCGTTGCCCTCGGCGTCGTCTACGGCGACATCGGCACCAGCCCCATGTACACGCTCAAGGCGATCATGGCCGACAACGGCGGCCTCACCACCATGGGGCAGGACACGGTGCTCGGCGCACTGTCCCTCATCATCTGGACGCTCACGCTGATCACCACGATCAAGTACGTCCTCATCGCCATGAAGGCGGACAACCATAACGAGGGCGGCATCTTCGCGCTGTACTCGCTCGTCCGCCGCTGCGGCAAGTGGCTCATCTTCCCCGCCATGATCGGCGGCGCCGCGCTCCTGGCAGACGGCATCCTCACGCCGGCGGTCACCGTCACCACCGCAATCGAGGGCCTTCGCACCATCGACTTCTTCTACGCGATCATCGGCAACAACCAGGACATCGTCGTTGCCATCACGATCATCATCCTGTGCGTCCTGTTCGTCGTGCAGCGCGCCGGCACCTCGGCCATCGGCAAGGCGTTCGGCCCCATCATGACCGTCTGGTTCCTCTTCCTCGGCATCACCGGCATCCTCAACATCGGCCTCGACCTCAACGTCTTCCGCGCGCTCAACCCGCTGCGTGGCATCCGCTTCCTGTTCGACGGCTCCATCAACGCCGCCGGCCTCATGGTGCTCGGCAACGTCTTCCTCTGCACTACCGGCGCCGAGGCCCTGTACTCCGACATGGGCCACGTCGGCAAGCCCAACATCTACGCCACCTGGCCGTTCGTCAAGGTCTGCCTGATCCTCAACTACCTGGGCCAGGGTGCCTGGATCCTCGCGCACAACGCCTCCAAGGCGCTCGCCGCCACGCCCGACCTCAACCCGTTCTTCCAGATCGTGCCCGAGAACCTCCGCTTCCTCGAGGTAGTGCTCTCCGCCATGGCGTCCATCATCGCGTCCCAGGCGCTCATCACGGGCTCCTTCTCCATCGTGAGCGAGGCAATCCACCTCAACCTCATGCCCCACATGAAGATCAACTTCCCCTCCCAGACCAAGGGCCAGATCTACATCCCGCTCGTCAACAACATCATGTGGGTCGCCTGCGTCTTCGTCGTTCTTCTCTTCAGGAGCTCCAGCCACATGGAGGCGGCGTACGGTCTGGCCATCACGGTCACCATGCTCATGACGACCGTCCTTCTCTACACCTACATCTCCAAGATCTGGAACAAGCACGGCCTCGCGCTGCTGTTCGTCCTGTTCTTCGGCGCGATCGAGCTCATGTTCTTCTTCTCGTCGCTCACGAAGTTCTTCCATGGCGGCTACTTCACCGTCCTCATGGCGACGCTCATCTTCATCGTCATGTACGTGTGGCGCCGCGGCACGGCCATCGAGCACACGCAGTCCGTCTACCTGCCCGTGAGCAAGTACATCGACCAGATCGCGCAGCTGCGTGACGATGACGACTACCCCATCATCGCGGACAACCTCGTCTTCCTCACCAACGACTCCTCGCCCGACAAGCTCGACCGCGACATCCTCTACTCCATCCTGGACAAGCGCCCCAAGCGCGCCCGTGCGTACTACTTCCTCAACGTGATGGTGACCGACGAGCCCAACACGCACGAGTTCATCGTCAACAACTACGGCACGGACTTCCTCTTCAAGGTCCAGCTGCGCCTCGGCTTCAAGGTCAACCAGCGCGTCAACACGTACCTGTACCAGATCGTGGCCGACCTCGTTAACCGCGGCCAGCTCGCCCCGCAGCAGCACCGCTACTCCATCTACCGCGAGCACTCCACCGTGGGCGACTTCCGCTTCTGCCTCGTCCGCAAGGTCCTCACCCCCGAGACCGAGATCTCCGGCTTCAACCGCCGCATCATGGAGATCAAGTACATGATCCGCCACGTCTGCGGCTCGCCCGCCCGCTGGTACGGCCTCGAGAACTCCTCCGTCATCTACGAGTACGTGCCCCTGTTCGCGCGCACCAAGCGCCAGCACAGGCTCACGCGCGTCCCCGACAGCGAGGCCGGCACGCTCGCGCCGAGCAACTCCGGCGCCATGAAGCGCGTCGAGGAGCCCATGCAGGCGGCCGAGGACGACGACATCTTCTCCGACAAGATGAAGCGCGACACGGAGGCCAACGCCGTCGAGGTCGAGCACTCCGTCATCGGTGGCGACACCGCGAGCTTCCGTCCCCTGCGCGTCGACGAGGAGGAGCCCGAGGACGACCTCCCCGAGGACGACTCCACCACCGACGCCCCTGACGCGGGCGAGAAGAACTAGCGCCCATCGCCCACACCGCGTTCCAACAGAGATCGGGACCCGCCTCGCAAGGGACGGGTCCCGATCCTTTTTTGGCTCGTTCTCGTTTAGTCAGCCGCGTCCTTCTCCCCCGCGGGCACCGCAAGCCCATACGGGATGTCGCGCGCCACACGCGACGCGCAACGCGCGACGCGCTACCCCAGCAGGCGCTCCATGTAGCGCGCCACCGCGGCCTCGTCGCAGGTCCAGGGGGCCGTGTCCGCGGCGGCCTGCCGCACCTCGGGGTAGGCGTTCGCGACGGCCACGCCCGTGCCCACGGCCTCCATCATGGGGAGGTCGTTTGGGGAGTCGCCAAAGCCCACGGACGCCTCGCGCGGGATGCCCAGGTGCGCGAGCAGCCAGCCCACGGCGGCGCCCTTGCTCGTGTTGGCGTCCATCACCTCGAGGTTGTACGCGCTCGAGTACGTGTAGTGCAGCGTGGGGTCCGCCTCGATCGCCGCGATGGCCTGGGCACGCACGTCCGGGCTCGGCGTGTAGAGCGTCAGGCGCTCCACGCCCCCAAGGCCCTCGACCAGCGCGGGCGTGGGCTTGTCCACGGGTGTGCGATAGCGGTAGTACATGGTGCGGTCGTACTCGGTCACGTCGAAGCCGCGCATGAGGTCGTAGCGGTCGCGGCTCACGTAAATGCTGCCGCCCCAGAACACGTCAAACGTCACGGGCAGCTCGTGCACGCGGTCGTACAGTGCCAGCGCGCGCGGCTTGCCCAGCGCGGAGAGGTGCGCCGTCCTGGGCGTGCCCTTCTCGCGCACGTCCGTCACGGCGGCGCCGTCGGAGCCCACCACGTAGGCCGTCGCGGGATGAGCGAGCACGCGCTCGCTCACGGCGCCAAACGGGCGCCCCGTGCACGGCACGAAGACGATCCCCCACTCCGCCAGCAGGTCCAGAAGCGCGAGGTTCCGCTCCGGCACGCTCTTGTCGCGCGCGAGAAACGTGTCGTCCATGTCGGCAAACACGATGCGCACGTCGGCCTCGGGCCGCGCGCCTGCGGGCCGCACGTCAGACTCGGGCCGAGCGGCGCCCGGGCCCGGGGCCGCGTCCTTCTCGCCCACTGCGCTCACCTGCGGTCGGCAAGCGGCACGTAGGGACGCTCGGTCATGTAGGAGTTGTACGCCGGGCGGATGATGCGCGCCGGGCCGTAGAGCTCCTCCATGCGATGCGCCGCCCAGCCGGACATGCGCGCGATGGCGAATATGGGGGTGAAGAGGTCACGCGGGATGCCCAGCATGTGGTACACGAAGCCGGTGTAGAGGTCGATGTTGGCGCAAAGCGGCTTGGTGATGCCGCGCACGTCGCGCATGACCTCGGGCGCAAGGCGCTCTATCCGCTCGATGAGCTCGAACTTCTCCGCCTCGGCCGTGCCCTTCTTCTGGGCGAGGGTCTTGGCGTAGCCCTTCACGATCTGCGCGCGGGGGTCGCTCTTGGTGTAGACCGCGTGGCCGATGCCGTAGATGAGCCCCTTGCCGTCAAAGGCCTTGCCCGCCAGCACGTCCGTGAGGTAGGCGGCCACCTGGTCGTCCGAGGACCAGTCCTCGATGTGCTCGGCCGCGTCGTCCACCATCTCGCCGGCCTTGGCGTTGGCGCCGCCGTGGCGCGGCCCCTTGAGCGAGCCGAGCGCCGCCGCGTAGGCGGAGTAGGCGTCCGTGCCGGAGGAGCTCAGGACCCTGCACGTGAACGTGGAGTTGTTGCCGCCGCCGTGCTCCGCGTGGAGCATCAGCATGACGTCGAGCATCATGGCCTCGTCGTGGCTGAAGCCCTCGTCGCCGCGCAGGACGTCCAGGATCGTCTCGGCCATGCTGAAGTCCTCGCGAGCGGGCGGGACCACGGGCACGGCGCCGGTCTTGGCGGCGGCGTAGGCCTGGTGCGCGACGGACGCCACGCGCGGCCAGCGGCCCAAGAGCGACAGCGCCACGTCCACCTCGTGCACGGGGCTTGTGTCGTCCGGGTTGTTGTCGAACGCGTACAGCAGGAGCGTGGCTCGCTGCAGCACGTTCATGATGGAGGGGCTGAACGTGGTGCGCGGGAAGATGCGCAGGTAGCCCTCGGGCAGCTGGTGGCGGCTGCCGATGCGCGCCTTGAAGTCGTCCAGCTGGGCCGGCGTGGGGAGGTTGCCCGTGAGCAGCAGGTACGAGACCTCCTCGTAGCCAAAGCGGTCCTCCTGCTGCGCCGCGCGGATCAGGTCCGCCACGTGGTAGCCGCGGTACGTGAGGTCGCCCTCGTCCGGCACGATCTTGCCGTCAACCTTGTTGTAGCCGTGCACGTTGGATATGGTCGTGAGGCCCACGAGCACGCCCGAGCCGTCCGCGTTGCGCAGGCCGCGCTTCACGTCGTAGCGCGCGTACAGCTCCGGCGGCACCACGTCCACGTTGCGCCCGCCCTCGTACAGGAGGTCGGACACCTCGGGCCTGCCCAGGCCCACGGACGGCATGGGGTACTGGTCGAGCACGTGCTCGAACATGGACGTGTTCTCGGTCGTAAGGTAGCGCCGCGGCCGCTGGGCCAGCGGGTCAAAGGGCAGGGGCATGTCGTCTCCTTTATTTTTTTATGGGCGAGAAGAACGCCCGCCACACAGGGACGGGCGCAACCCGCCTACAGGCGGTACATGAACTTGAAGACCTCCTCGCGCTGCATGGTGATCTGGACGCCTATCTCCTTGGAGAGGCTGTCCAGCTGCTCCTGCAGCTGCGAGAACTCCACGTCTGAGGGGGCCAGGTCCACGAGCATGGTCATCGTGAACGTGCCCTGCAGGATCGTCTGCGAGATGTCCAGGATGTTGGCGTCATGCTGCGACAGGGCCGTCGCCACCGCCGCGACGATGCCGGAGCGGTCGCTGCCCAGCACGGTGATGACCGCCCTGGTCTTGGGATTCTCGTTCGTGTCTGCCATCGGTCCCCCATCGGCGTCATGCGCGCGCGACGTGCGTGCGCGCTGGTTGCTCTTCTCCCCCATTGTATCCAAGGGGCGGTCGGGTGCCTGCCGCGCCAACGCGTTTGAGCCCATATTGAAACGTGGGCGGCGCGGGCAGCGGAACGGCAGCGCAAGAGGGTCGCGCCGGGCGAGAAGAACCTAGTTCTGGCTCGCGTCCTCGCCCTCGTTGAGGAAGAGCTCGCGCACGTCGTCCACGCTCATGTCGAGCGCGACGGCAAGCTCCTGCAGGGAGCGCTCGCTCGCCTGCTTGAAGATGCGCTCGTACACGACGGGCGGCTTCTTGTTGGACGCCTTTACCTCCGCGATGCGGGCGTGGAACGTCTTGGCGATGCGCACGGCGTCCCTGCAGGTGCCGTTGCGCAGCTCGTCCTTGAACCGCTCCTCCTCCAGCGCGTTGGTGTGGTTGCCCAGCTTCTCCACGGGGAGCTGCGGGTACTCGCCTATGAGCTCCTTTGCCTGCTCGCTCCCGATGATCGGGCGAAGCCTGCCCTCACTCGCGACGGGGAAGCTGATGCGCATGGGGTGCCGTCCGCCAACGGGCATGAGCATGTACGTCGCCCTTGGCTTCTCCTCGATTGCCTCCACCTTGCAGACGCCTTGACCCGGATGGACGACATACTGGCCGACTTCGTACATACGCAGCACTCCTCTCGCTTATATGAGAGTAATGTTAGCGCATTTGCCAAAAAAATTCAAGCTTATGGCGAATCTCCCTTGCGCATGCACTGCGCAAGGTGTAGCTTATTGCGTTTACCTTTTGCGAGAGGCTACTTGCAGCAGGACACCACCCACTCCGCGAGGTTGGTCTGGGCGTCGCCGCTCACCTCGGCAAGCTCGAAGCCGCGGCCCCACACGGGGTTGAACTGCACGTCCTTGACGCCGTCGTAGGCGTTCAGCGCCAGCACGAGGTTCACGTCCATCGTGAGCGGGGTCGCCGTCTGGAAGAGCCCCGTGTTGATGCGCCAGTACGGCGCCACCTCACAGGAGCCGTAGCCCGCGTAGTGCCCGGAGAGGCCGTAGAGCGGGTTCATGGCGTCCACGCGCGACTCCATGTCCGTGTTGAGCGAGTCGAGCTTGGCCACGTCCTTCTCCCAGTCGTCCACGAGACCGTCGTCAAAGCCCGAGCGCTCCGCGTAGCGGCTCGCGTTGTCCTTCAGGAGGTCGGCCAGCGTCTCGTCGAAGTGCAGGCTCGAGTCGTCGTCCACGCCAAAGAGCTGGTTCGCGATGGTCGAGCGGTCCAGCGCGTCATAGGCGCACACGCCGCGCACGTTGGCGCGGCAGTGCGTGACGAAGTCCCACAGGCTCGTGATGGACACGCCGCCCGCGCTGGGGCTGTACGTGATCCAGCGCTCGTCCTTGTTGAGCGCGCTCACGTAGCTCTCCGCGCTGTCGTACACCGTGGACTGGACCACGCTCACGCCCGACGCGGCCGCGGTCCCCGTGGTCGTCGTGCCGGCAGTCGTGCCGGAGGACGTGGTCGTCGTGCCGGTTCCGGCCGAGGCGTCCGCGCTGCCGCCGACGTCGGACGTCGCGCTCGAGGACGCGTCCGAGCTGGAGGAGTCGTCCTTCTCGCCCGTGGTGCCGCCCGTCGCCGCGGACGACGCGTTGCCCGTCTGGGTCGCGCCGGCGGCCGCTGCGGCCGTGGAGGCGTCCACGACCTCGCCCGTCACCGTGTCGATCGCGACGGCGCTGTCAGTGTCGAGGTTGGGGTCGCCCGGGAACACCGTGTCCACCAGGCGACCGGGCGTGAAGGTGTAGGGGAAGCTCGTGGTCGAGAAGAACTTCTCGGCGGAGCCCTCGATCTGCTTCAGCAGGTGGTCGTAGTACGTGCCCGCAAGGTAGCTGCCATCCTGCACGGACTCGAGCTTGAGCTTGTCGCCGTCGTCGTTCGTGAGGCCCAGCTTGTTGACGTACTTGCCAAACGCGCCCGCCAGGTCGTCAGAGAGGAGCTTCTTCCAGCTGCCGTCCTTGCGGGTATCATCGGTCGCGAACTGGCCCATCATCCACTCGTAGCCGCTGTCGGCCGCGTCGAACGAGGTCTCGGGGCACCACGAGGCGGAGCCGTACACGGCGTCTGATATGGAGTGGCCGTCCGCGTCGTGCGTCGCGGCGCCGATCTTGCTCAGGTAGGGCGAGAAGACCCCGGAATCCCCCAGCGCGCCCATGCAGGCCGCGACGCCGCCGCCGGCCCCGAGGCCAAACACGAAGATGCGCTTGGGGTCGATGGGCAGGTGGTCGCGGTTGTAGCGCAGGAAGCGCACGGCCGCCTTGAGGTCAACCACCGGCCAGGGCGCGCCGCCGGAGTACTGCTCCTCTGAGTCGCTCACGTAGCCGCCCGAGCGCCCGCGGAAGCCCGCGTACACGTACACGAGCCCGCGCGCGAGGTAGGTGCGCAGGCCGTCGTAGGAGTAGGCGGTGGGACAGCCCTCGGACGAGAGCCGCGCAGAATTGACGGGCATCACGACGGGCGCCGTGCTCGCCGTGAACGAGCCGACCTTCGCCTTGGAGTTGACCTTGCAGCTCCACGTGCTGCCGCTCTTCTCGCCTTTGAAGTACTTGCCCGGAACGAAGATGGCGAGCGCCTCGTAGTTGCCCGCCGCCGGCTTGGTGCAGTACGAGAGGCCGAGCTGGTAGTAGCAGTCGTTCGAGTCGTCGTACATCCACTTGGAGTCGTCCAGCTCGAGGTCCTTGAACTCGCTCAGGTCGACCTTGTTGTCCTCGGGCTTGTTGGACTCCCCCGACTTGGCGCAGGCCGAAAGCCCCGCTGCCGCCGATGCGGCGGCCAGGGCCAGAAAGCCCCTTCTGCTCATGCTCATGTGATCGTCCATCCCCGCCTGCCAGACGCTAGCCCTGGCGCACGCCCTTCACCTTGCCCGTGATCGCGTTCTTGCGCTCGCGGCGGTCATCGCCCCAGAAGCAGCACGACAGCATGCCGGGTCCCACGTGGCAGCCGATGGTCGGCCCGATGGTTGAGGTGAGGATGCGCGCGGAGTCGTCTATGTCGGCGATCATGGCACCCAGGCGCAGGCCGTCGTTCTCGCAGTCGGCGTTGCCGATGGCCGCCACGGCCGGGTACTGCAGCTGGGAGCGGTGCTTCTCGTAGTACTCGCACATCTTGCGCATGCCCTTCTTGCGGCCGCGCGTCACGCCCAGAATCGTGAGCTCGCCGTTGAGCTTCCACGAGAGCAGCGGCTTCGCGTCGAGCGCGGAGGACACCAGCGCCACGGTCTTGGGGATGCGCCCGCCGCGGTGCAGCGTGTCCAGGTTGTCGACCATGAAGATGGTCCAGACGTGGTAGCGCGCGTCCTCCACCCAGCGGACGAACTCCTCCGCCGTGAGGCCCTTGTCGCGCTGACGCACGCCCTCCTCCAGCAGCAGATAGAACGAGGTGGACGCAATCAGCGTGTCCACGATGTAGATGGGCAGGTCGCGCCCCAGCTCCTCCTGTACGCGGTCACGCGCCATGACGGCACCGTTGTAGCCGCCTGAGATGCCGCTCGAGATAGTGAGGAGCACGGTGGGGACGTCGAGCTCCGCCGCCTTGCGGAACGCCTCCTCGTACACGAGCTGCGACGGCTGCGACGTCTTGGGCGTCGCGCCCCAGCGGATGCGCTCGTAGAAGTCGTGCGCGCTTATGGTCTGGAACAGGTCGTCCGGGCCCGAGAGCGCATTGTCGCCCTTGCCGTCCTCCGTATAGGTGAACGGCAGGTACGTGATTCCCGCCCGCCTGACGTCCTCAATCGAGAAGTCGCACGTGGAATCCGTCATCAGGTTGAACTTGGCCTTCATGTGAACCTTACCTTGCCATCGAAGTTTCGCATGGTGCTATTGTACGGCTATAAACGCATTTCGAACCTTGGAGGAACGCATGGCCCGCGCAGACGGCATA
>NZ_JBJEHW010000138.1:0-11723 GCF_051876455.1 Parafannyhessea sp. | reverse complement strand
CACTGGGCGACATGGGAGCGAGTGCGGGGGAGTCGCTCTTTGTGGGGGACTCGTACCAGATAGACGTGGTCGGCGCGCACGCGGCCGGCATGCGCGTGGCATGGCTCGACCGCAGGCGCAACGGCATACCCGAGGGTGTGACCGAGCCGCGGGCGGACTGGACCGTCCACACGGACGGGGAGCTCGCCTCGCTCATGGCGCGGCTGCTGGGTTAGGTGCGCCGACCGCGGCGTCGCGCGCGCGGTCGACGGGCTGCGGCTAGGACAGGGCCTCGCTCACGTGGCGCTGGAGGTCGGGGATGACGTCCTTCTCGAACCAGGGGTTCCTCTTCATCCAGATCTGGTTCCTGGGCGAGGGGTGCACCAGGGGGAAGTACTCCGGCAGGTAATCCCGGTAGTTGCGGACGACGTCCGTGAGCTTGTCCTTGCTCTTGAGCCCCAGGTAGCGCCTGGTGGCGTACGAGCCGATCAGCACGGTGAGGCGCACGTTGGGCATGAGCGCCAGCAGCTGCGGGTGCCACTTCTGCGCGAAGCCCTTGCGCGGAGGCAGGTCGCCGCCCTTGCCGTGGCCGGGAAAGTAGAAGTCCATGGGCATGATGGACACGAGGTTGGGGTCGTAGAACGTGTCGCGGTCCATGCCGAGCCACTCGCGCAGGCGGTCGCCGCTCTTGTCGTTCCAGGGAATGCGCGTGTCCTGCGCAACCTGCCCGGGCGCCTGCCCGATGATCACGATGCGCGCGCCGGCGGCCGCGGTGTAGAGCGGGTCGATGCCCGCCTGCGTGTAGGACGCGTTCTGCTCGTCCGCCTTGATTGCCTCGAATATCTGGTCAAAGTCCATGCCCATGCCTGCCTTCCAGCTGACTTGCGGCGTGGCCCCCGGTCCCTTCCGCGGTTGCGGCGCCGGTGGCAACCGCCCTCTCCCGCACGCGGGGGCCCACGTCACCTTGGACTCTAGTACTCCGCCTGCCGGCGATGCGTTGCCGCCGCAACATTTACGCCTGCCGAGAAGGGCCAAAGATCGCGCACGCTGGCACCTTGGCGCGCGGGCGCGTGTATGGGAGCGCGCCATCTGGATAGAATCCCCTTGTGACGCGTGCTCCCGCGCGGTGCGGCGGCGCGCAGCGCGTGGAGGGGACCGGTATGGCAGAGGCGGCAGAGGCGGCAGAGGGAAAGCGAAAGCCCGGCGGCCGCGGCAGGCGCGGGCGTGGCGGCAACCCCGTGTCCCGCGCGCTCTCGAGCGTGTTCAACGTGCGCAGCGGGCGCGCGAGCTACGCGGAGATCCGCCGGCGCTTTGTGGGCGGCTCCAAGCTCAACGGCACGCACCTCTGCATCCTGATCGTGGCGATGCTCATCGCGTCCATCGGCCTCAACACCAACTCGACGGAGTGCGTGGTGGGCGCCATGCTCATCTGCCCGCTCATGGGCTCCGTGCTCGCGATCTCCTACTCCGTGGCGACGGCGGACCTCAGGCTCCTTCGCGACGCCGTGGTAGGTCTTCTGGTCCAGATCGCGATCTGCCTGGCCACGTCCACGCTCTACTTTGTGCTTTCGCCCATCGCGACGGAGACGAGCGAGCTCGTCAGCAACTCCACGCCCACGGTGTGGGACATCCTGGTGGCGGCGGCCGGCGGCTTTGCGGGCGGCCTGGGCAACTCGCGCCGGCAGGAGCCCGCGACCCTGATCGCGGGCGTGGCCGTGGCGACGGCGCTCATGCCGCCGCTGTGCGCCGCGGGCTGCGGCATCGCCACGCGCGACCCGGCGCGCTTTGCGAGCGCGTTCTACGAGTTCTGGCTCAACGTGGTGTTCATTGCGCTCGCGGCCGAGATCGTGCTGCTGATCCTGCGCGTGCCGCTGCACCGCGAGGTGGGCCCGGACGGCGTGGTGACCCTCGAGGAGGAGGCCGCCGAGAAGCGCCTCTCGCGCAACATGAAGCGGTTCATCGCGGTGGCGACCGTCATCTTCATGATCCCGTGCGTGATCGCGACGGCCGGCATGGTGCGCGCGTCCGCATCCGGCACGAGCGCGAGCACGGACCGCTACGAGGTGTCGCTCACGACCCGCGAGCTCGACGCGGTGTGCCCGGGCTTCGAGGAGTACCGCGTGGGCACGGAGTACGTGGGTACGTCCTCGGCCGACGGACCGGCCACGCGCGTGGTGGCCACGGTCAAGACACGCCGTCCGCTCACGAGGGACCAGCGGTCCAGCGTGCGCGCGCTCATCGCGGTGCACGTGAAGGGGCTCGACGACGTGCGCTTTGTGACGGCGTCGTGACGGGCCGCGCGGGACGTTGCGGGGCGGACTGACCGGGCTGACCGCTAGCGCAGCAGGTCCGCGTTGTTGCGGTCCTTGAGGAAGCGCACGAACGTGGACGCCACGGCCGTGAGGCCCTCGGGCTCGAGCGTCGCGATGCCGATGGTGCGGTAGCTTGCGGGAGAGAGGGGCCTGACGTCGACGTCGAAGGCCGAGTTCCTGAGGATGAGCCGCGGCATGACCGAGACGCCAAAGCCGTGCTCCACCATGGCCATGGCCGAGAAGTCGTCGTTGAGGGCGTAGCGCACCTTGAGCTGCCCGCGCGCGTCCGCGAGCGCGGCGCGGATGTCCTGCTCGGAGCCGCGGAGCGGCATGACGAGGTCCTCCCGAGCGACCTCCTGCACCGTGACCTCGTCCTTCTCGGCCAGCGGATGGCCCTTGGGGAGCACGACCATCATCTGGTCCCGCTTGAGCGGGCTGAAGGTGAGGCCGTCGCCGCTCGCGATCGAGGTCAGGAAGCCGCAGTCCACCTGGCCGCGCGCGATGCGCTGGGCGATCTCGTCGTAGCCGCCGGCGAAGATCTGGAACGTGACCTGCGGGTAGAGCTTCTGGAACCGCGAGATCATGCTGGGGAGCCACTGCGTGGAGACCGAGGTGAACGTGCCCACGCGCAAAGTTCCCGCGACGACGTGGTTGACCTCCTGGATGGCCTGCTCGAGCGCGCGCTTCTGGTTGACGAGGGTCTGGATGCGCGGCAACAGGAGCTGGCCGTTCTGCGTGAGCGTGACGCCCGTCTTGCCGCGCGAGAGGAGCGGCGTGCCGCACTCCTGCTCGAGCGAGCGGACGGCGTGGCTCACGCCCGACTGCGTGTAGCTGAGCTCCTCCGCGGCTCGGGTGATGTTGCCGAGCTCTGCGACCTTGAGGAATATCTCGTAGCGATCCACGCCTGCAGCCATGGCGGCCTCCCAATCGTGACATTACAAAACGTACTTGATATGAGTATAAAGATGAAGTTAACAAATGCCTCGGCAGCCGTTACAACAGATGAGGAAAAGTTAACGCGGTGGCATAAATGGGAGCGCGGATGCAGGGCATGCAGGCAGAGGCGGGCAAGGCGGGCTGGTCGCAGCGGCAGGCGGACCTCATGATCGCGCTGATCGCGGTCGCGTGGGGAAGCTCGTACCTGATGATGCAGGTGGGGCTCTCGGCCATCCCGCCGTTTGGCATGGTCGCGCTGCGCTTTGGCATCGCCTTCGTGGCCGTGGCGCTCATCTTCCGCAGGAGGCTCGCGGGACTCACGCGAGACATCGTGTGGCGCGGCGCCGTGCTCGGGTTCCTGCTGTGCGTGTTCTTCGGGCTGCTGATGTACGGCCTCAAGACGACGCCCGCATCCACGGCCGGCTTCCTGACCAGCGCGAAGGTCGTGATCGTGCCCGTGATCGTGTCCGTGTGGACGCGCCGCGCGCCCAGCAGGGCCACGCTTCTGGGAATCGTCGTCTGCACCGTTGGCCTCGCCCTTCTCACCCTGAACGGGCCCATGTCGATGGGGGCCGGCGCCGCGCTCTGCCTGGCGGGCTCTGCGGTGTATGCGCTGCAGATAGTGATGACGGACAGGTTCTCGCGCCGCGAGGACGCGCTGCTCTTGGGCATCTGCCAGCTTGGCTTCGCGGCCGTCTTCGGCGCGGCGTTCAACCTGGCCTTCGAGGGGCCGGCGCTGCCGCAGACCCCGGCCGAGTGGGGGGCCGTGCTCGGGCTCGCCCTCGTGTGCAGCGCGTTTGGCTTCGCGATGCAGCCCGTGGCGCAGAGCCGCACGACGGCCACGCACGCGAGCCTGCTCTTCTCGCTCGAGAGCGTGTCGTCCGCGGTGCTGTCCTTCGTGTTCCTGGGCGAGGTCATGGCGCCGCAGTGCTACCTGGGCTGCCTGCTGGTCCTGGCGTCCGTGCTGCTGGCGTCGCTGGCAGACGGCAAGCCCGTCGAGGCAAAGGCGACGGGTGCCACGGCGTACTCCGCCGGCAGCCACATGGGCCTGGGGCACAGCCTCGCGGCCACGCGCGCCAGGGCCAAGCGGATGCTCGACTAGGGTTTGGGCAAGAATTTTCGGCTCGCTTGCAATCCAGAGGGGTTTGAGGGTGTTTTTTCCTCAACCCGAAGGCGGACTTGAGACCTCGAGGCGTCGATTTCAGCTTGAAAACCGCACACAACCCGTCGTTTATGGCTGCGACTGGGCTCGTGAGCGGTTTTGGCGTTAGGCTAGATGGGTTTCGCCTCATGAAAAACACCCTCAAACCCCCTTCCGTTACACGAACGGCGAAAAAAGTTCACCCGGCTCCCGTGCGCCTATAATTCGCGTTGGCGTCGCGGCGGTTCGCGGCGCGGCAGGCACGCACACGTGATGGGAGTTTGGCATGGATGCAGGCGTCCGCAGGGTCATGGGTCTCATAAGCGAGATCAACGTTCGCTTCGTGGTCCCGGTCTACCAGCGGCCCTACTCCTGGGGAGATGAGCAGTGCCTGCAGCTGTGGGACGACATCCTGCAGTGCGGCCGCTCCCGCGAGGAGACGCACTTCACGGGCTCGATCGTGACCATGCAGGACGGCTCGACCTCGCCGGCCGGCGTCGCCGCGCTCGCGCTGATCGACGGCCAGCAACGCATCACCACGATCACGCTGCTGCTCGTGGCGCTCGCGCGCTACGCGTCGGCGCACCCGGACGAGCGGCTCCCGTACTCGCGCGACGAGGTCATGCTCGGTGGCTACCTCACGAACCCGTTCCGTTCGGGGGAGGACCACTACAAGCTCACGCTCTCCAAGGGCGACCGCGCCACGTTCCGCTCGATCGTGGACAACCTCGAGGACCCGTCGCGCCCCGTTGACCCCTCGTCCAAGCGGATCATGCACAACCTCGCGCTCTTCGAGCAGCACCTCGAGGCCCTGTCCGACGTCGGCAGCGTGTGGGTGGGCCTGCGCCGTCTCGAGGTGGTATCTGTCGAGCTCACACAGGGACGCGACCGCGCGCAGCTCATCTTCGAATCCATGAACTCCACGGGCAAGGACCTCGGCGCCGCGGACCTCATCAGGAACTTCGTGCTCATGAAGTACCCCCTCGACCGCCAGACGGAGGCGTACCGCACGTACTGGAAGCCGCTTGAGGACGCCCTTCTCCCCCTGGGGGAGGACGACGCGCTCGACGACTTCGTGCGCTGCTTCATGCAGATGACGTACGCGCCGGAGCCGCTCGGCCCGGCCGACCTGTACCAGACGTTCAAGCGCTACGTTGCGGAGGGCGGCTTCGACCGCAACGACCGCATGGGCTTCCTGTGCCTGCGCCTGAAGGACTTCGCGCAGTACTACGTCGCGACGGTCACGGGCGAGCTCGCGCAGTCGCCCGTGGAGTCCGCGCCCGACGACCCGGCGCTCCGCACGATCGACGGGCACCTCGCGGGCATCGCGGAGCTGGGCGTCCCGCAGGCGCGCCCGCTCGAGCTCGAGCTCCTGCGCAGCTGCCACCGCCGCGAGTGCACGCTCGCGCAGCTCGCCACGATGCTCGGCGTGCTCGAGTCCTACCTGCTGCGCCGCGCCGTGTGCGACTGCGAGGGCAGCGCCCAGACGCAGTTCCTCCTGCGGCTCGTGGCAAAGCTCCAGGCCGTGCGCAACGCGGGCGAGAAGTACTATGATGCCTACCTCGCGCTCTTCCTGGTGGAGGAGGGCACGCCGCGTCGCCTCCCCACGGACGACGAGTTCGCCCGCGCGCTCCGGAGTCGCGACTGCTTTGGCTTCTCGCGCTCGTTCTACCTGCTCTCGCGCCTGAACGGCCACCGCGTCGCGACCGCCCCCGCGTCCGCCGCGCCGGGCGAGAAGGGCGCAGTCCCCACCCGCGAGGGCTGGTCCGTCGAGCACGTCATGCCCGTGGGCGCGCTCGAGGACGACGCGTGGCGCAATGCGCTCGGCCCCAACCCCGAGCTCGCCTTCGAGCGGCTCGAGAACACGCTCGGCAACCTCGTGCTCACGCCCTACGCCTACGACCTGCAGGACTGCAGCTTTAGCCAGAAGCTCGACCGCCTGCGCAAGGACGCGGACGGCGCGCCTGAGCGCATCGCGCTCTCCTCGGACGTGCTCGACCAGCCAACCTGGGGCCCGAGCCAGATCGAGGCACGCGGCGCCCGCCTCGCGCGGGAGGCCCTCGCCATCTGGCCCATGCCTACGGTGGACGCGGAAACGCTCGAGTCGTTCCGTCCCACGACCCGCGCGGCGAGCATCAAGCAGACCAGCTGGCAGGACCTCTTCGACGCCGGCGTGGTGCAGATGGACGACGCGCTCGTGAGCGCGAGTCCCATGTACCCGGGCCGCGCCACGGTCACGTCCACGGGCAAGATCATGCTCGCCAACGGCCAGATGTTCACGGACCCCACCGCCGCCTACGAGCGCTTCCTCCAGACCATCGGCGCCCACGCCACCGGCCTCAACGGCTGGACGCACTGGCGCCTGGGCGAGGGCGGCCCGCTCCTGGACGACCTCCGCTAGAGGCCGCCCGCCGGCAGAGGCGGCACGTCCCTCTCGCCCGCGCGTCCGCCGCGACGCCCATACGGCTTTTTTGTTACCTGCACGTTCACGTTGGCGGGTCGCGTCCGTCATACGTTAAGCTGTCAGGTGGAACATGACAGTCTTTCAGGTTGCGCGCTCGCGCGACGTGGCTCATGGCGCGGCGGGCATCCTCCTCCTGACGAGAAGCGCATGGGCATCATGCAGAAGGGGAGCTTTCACATGGGTTACGACGAGCGCTTTGGCCAGCGGCCGTGCGTGGGGGAGGACGACTCGCTCCACGACGAGTGCGGCGTGTTTGGCGTGTGGGCCCCCAACAGGGACGTGGCCAGGATCACGTACTTTGGCCTGCATGCGCTGCAGCACCGCGGGCAGGAGTCGGCGGGCATCGCCGTCGGCAACGGCGAGACGGTGCGCGTGCGCAAGGACCGCGGCCTCGTGAGCCAGGTCTTCACGGACGCCGACCTCTCGGCCATGGCGGGCAAGTGCGCCATCGGCCACGTGCGCTACGGCACGGCGGGGGGACGCGGCTTCGACGCGGCGCAGCCGCACTTCTCGCTTATAGACGACGTCACGATCGCGCTCGCGCACAACGGCACGCTCGTCAACACGGACGGCGTCCGCAGCGAGCTCGAGGAGCTGGGCGTGCCGTTCCGCTCCAACACGGACTCCGAGGTCGCGTGCGAGCTCATCGGCTACTTCACCAAGAAGTCCGGCCACCTGCGCGTGGGCATCCGCCACGCCATGCAGATGGTCCGCGGCGGCTACGCCATGGTGCTGCTGCGCGAGAACGCCCTGTACGCGTTCCGCGACCCCAACGGCATCCGCCCGCTCGTCATCGGCGCGCTGGGCACGGACGGCTGGGTCGTCGCGAGCGAGACCTGCGCCCTCGACATCGTGGGCGCCACGTACGTGCGCGACGTCCGCCCCGGCGAAATCGTGCGCATATCCGACGGCGGCATCCTCTCCGAGCAGGGCATCGCGCCGCAGCCCGAGGCCCAGTGCATCTTCGAGGACGTGTACTTCTCGCGCCCCGACACCGTGATCCGCGGGCGCTCCATCTACTCCATGCGCTACGAGATGGGCCGCCAGCTCGCGCGCGAGGCACCGGTCGACGCGGACCTCGTGATCGGCGTGCCAGACTCCGGCATGCCGCCCGCGGAGGGCTACGCCGCGCAGACCGGCATCCCGTTTGGCGAGGGCCTCATCAAGAACCGCTACGTCGCGCGCACGTTCATCCAGCCTACGCAGGAGATGCGCGAGATGGGCGTCCGCATGAAGCTCAACGCGCTGTCCGACAACGTGGCCGGCCGCCGCATCGTGATGGTGGACGACTCCATCGTGCGCGGCACCACGTCCAAGCAGATCGTGCGCATGCTCAAGGAGGCCGGCGCCACCGAGGTCCACGTGCGCATCAACTGCCCCGAGGTCAAGTGGCCGTGCTTCTATGGCATCGACACCGACGTGCAGAAGCAGCTCATCAGCGCCAACAAGTCCGCCGACGAGGTCTGCGAGTACATCGGCGCGGACAGCCTCGCCTTCCTCTCGCTCGAGGGGCTGCGCCGCTGCGTGCCCGAGTGCGGCTACTGCGACGCCTGCTACACGGGCCGCTATCCCGTCACGATCCCCGAGCGCTTCTCGGAGGGCAAGTTCCTGGACGGCTTCGCCCCGGAGTTCCCCTACGACGACGGCGCGCCCGCGGGCGAGAAGAACGGCATCGCGGACATGGAGCTCGACACGCCCGTGGACTGACGCCAAGGCGCCTCGCTCAACGGCCGAGGGCACGAGCTCTTCTCGTCCGTAACATCGTGACAAATCACACAGCCATTCTACGTGCGCTTGTTTCGATTGCGCTACGTCTGGGAAACCCAACGGTATCCAGCCCGTGAGGATTTGCGCACGGGAGCCAATCACGGGCGTTTCGGTCATAAAATCCTCTCGGTATGTTGCCACCTGAGGCAAAGGCGAGAGGAGACCCGATGGCAGGTCAGGATTCCCAGAGGGAGTTCCAGGCGGCGCGAGAGCGGCGCTTCAACGGAGAGGGGCACGCCCCGCAGGGGCTGTACAGCCCCGAGTACGAGCACGACGCGTGCGGCATCGGCGCGCTGGCGAGCCTTCGCGGCGAGCGCTCGCACGCGATGCTGGACGACGCGCTTGCGGTATTGATGAACCTCGAGCACCGCGGAGGCAAGGGGCTCGAGAAGAACACGGGCGACGGTGCCGGCGTCCTGCTGCAGGTCCCGCACAGGCTGTTCCGCCGCGAGGCGCAGCGCGAGGGCCACATCCTTCCCGAGGAGGGGGAGTACGGCGTCGCCATGCTGTTCTTCCCGCAGGACCCCGAGGGCTACCGCGACGCCCGTCGCGTCTTCGAGGACGGTTGTGCCAAGGAGGGTGTGCCCCTGCTGTTCTGGCGCGAGGTTCCCGTCGACCCGCATGACCTGGGCGACACGGCCAACCGCTGCCGCCCGCACATCGTGCAGGCCTTCCTGGGCAGGCCCGAGTCCACGCCCGCCGGCGAGGAGTTCGAGCGTCGCCTCTACGTGACGCGCCGCGTGATCGAGAAGCTGGCCGAGCGCGAGCCGGCGCTCTCCGGCAAGACGTTCTACGTGTGCTCCATGAGCGCCCGCACCATCGTCTACAAGGGCATGCTCGTCGCGACGCAGCTGCGCTCGTTCTACCGCGACCTCGGCGACGCCTACGCCGAGACCGCCATCGCGCTCGTGCACTCGCGCTACTCCACCAACACGACGCCGAGCTGGGAGCGCGCGCACCCCAACCGCTACATCATCCACAACGGCGAGATCAACACGCTGCGCGGCAACGTCATCGGCGTCCGCGCGCGCGAGCCGGAGCTCTACTCCCCGGTCATGGGCGCCGAGCTCAAGAAGGTCATGCCCGTCATCAGGAGCGCCGGCTCCGACTCGGCCGTCCTCGACAACGTTCTCGAGTTCCTCGTGATGAACGGCAGGTCGCTCCCGCGCGCCGTGTCGCTGCTCCTGCCCGAGCCGTGGGACAAGAACCCCCAGCTCTCCGAGGAGCGCCGCGCGTTCGGCGCCTACCAGTCCATGCTGTCCGAGGCCTGGGACGGCCCCGCGGCCATCGCGTACACGGACGGCCACTACATGGGCGCCGCGCTCGACCGCAACGGCCTGCGCCCGGCCCGCTACTACGTCACCCGAGACGACCGCCTGATCCTCTCGTCCGAGGCGGGCGCCTGCAACGTCGAGCCCGAGGACATCGTCCAGAGCGGCTCGCTCGGCCCCGGCCAGATGCTCCTCGTCGACCCCGACAAGGGCCGCGTCATCTGGGACGACGAGCTCAAGGACAAGCTCGCGCGCGAGAAGCCCTATCGCGACTGGGTCGCGCAGGAGACGCTGGGCGTGAGCGACCTCGCGCCCGCGACCGAGGGCGACGCCGAGGGCGAGGCCGCCGACGCGGAGGCCCCGCTGTCGCTCAGGCTCGCGCGCCACGGCTACCACTTCGACGACGTCGAGGAGGCCATCACCCCGATGGCCACCACGGGCAAGAAGCCCGGCGCCTCCATGGGCGCGGACATGCCGCTCGCGGTGCTCTCCAGGCGCTCCCGCTCGTTCTTCGACTACTTCAACGAGCTCTTCGCGCAGGTGACCAACCCGCCCATCGACGCGCTGCGCGAGGACTTCGTGACGTCCTCGATCCTGTACCTGGGCAACCACGGCAACCTGCTGGAGGACCAGCGCAGCAGCTGCCGCCTCATCAGGCTCGAGACCCCGATCCTCACGCGCGACGACTTCGACCGCATCCTGCACGTGGACATGGTGGGCTTCTCCACCCGCCGCTTCACGGCGAGCTTCGGCCGCAACGCCGGCCCGCACGCCCTGTCCAAGACGCTCGACAGCCTCAACGCCGAGGTCGAGAAGGCCGTCCGCGAGGGCGTGAACATCATCGTGCTGTCCGACCGCGTGGGCGAGGGCCAGGTGCCCGTGCCGTCGCTCCTCTCGCTCGGCTCCGTGTCCCACCACCTCATCGAGTGCGGCCTTCGCATGAGGGCCGACATCGTGGTCGAGACCGGCGACGCCATGACCCCGCACGACTACGCGTGCCTGGTGGGCTACGGCGCCTCGGCCATCTATCCCTACCTCGCGCACCAGCTCATCCGCCAGCTCGCGGACGACGGCCACATCAAGGTGGACGGCGAGAAGGGCGTGGCTAACTACAACAAGGCCCTCACGGCGGGCATCGTCTCCATCATGTCCAAGATGGGCATCTCGACGATGCAGGGCTACCACTCCGCGCAGATCTTCGAGGTCGTGGGCCTTGCCAAGGACGTCGTGGACCGCTGCTTCACCGGCACGCCCAGCCCCGTCGCAGGCCTCGACATGGACGACGTCCAGCGCGAGTGCGAGGGCCGCTACGACGAGGGCGAGGCCCAGCGCAGGAGCCCGGCTCCCGACCAGCTGGCGAGCTCCGGCATCACGAAGTGGCGCCCGCTCGGCGGCGAGCAGCACATGCTGACCCCCGAGGTCATCTACCTGCTGCAGCGCGCCGTGCGCGAGGGCAGCTACGACACGTTCAAGCGCTACAGCGCCGCGCTGCACAGGCCCGGCCGCTCCATCGTTCTGTCCGACCTTCTCTCCCTCGTGCCCCTGCCGACGGGTCCCGTGCCCCTGGACGAGGTCGAGTCCGTCGACAGCATCGTCAAGCGCTTCGAGGCCGCTGCCATGAGCTTTGGCGCCATCAGCGAGGAGGCGCACGAGACCATTGCCATCGCGATGAACCGCCTGGGCTCCAGGTCCAACACCGGCGAGGGCGGCGAGAACCCCATCCGCGAGACGACGCTGTCCAACGGCGACTCCAGGAACTCCGCCATCAAGCAGGTGGCCTCCGCGCGCTTTGGCGTGACGAGCCGCTACCTGCGCAGCGCCAAGGAGATCCAGATCAAGATGGCCCAGGGCGC
>NZ_JBJEHW010000137.1:0-11807 GCF_051876455.1 Parafannyhessea sp. | reverse complement strand
GCTGATCTCGGCAAGGCCGCGCGTCATGAGGACGGCGAGCGCGTTGTCGCCGAGGCCGAGCCCCGCGGAGACGCCGCAGGCGATGGCGACGACGTTCTTGACGGCCGCGCAGACCTCGACGCCCACGAGGTCGTCCGAGCGGTACACGCGAAACGCCTGCGAGACGAAGGCCCGCTGGAAGTAGGAGACGAGCTCCTCCCGGCTGCCCGCGACGACCGCGGCGCTCAGCATGCCACGGCTGATTTCCTCGGCATGGTTGGGGCCGGAGAGCGCGGCGACGCGCCCGGGAGTGCCCAGCACGTCAGCCACGACGTCTGCCATGAGGAGGTGGCTCTTGGGCTCGATTCCCTTGGTGAGCACGACGATGGGGAGTCCCTCGGGCACGAGCGGCGCAAGATCCTCGCAGATGCCGCGCAGGAAGCTGGACGGCACGGCGAGCACCATGGACTCCGCCCCGTCGAGTACCTGGGCGAAGTCGTGGCTTGCGCTGACGTTGGACGGCAGCACGTAGTCCCTGAGCTGGCGGGGGTTTCTGTGGTCAGAGTTGATGGCCTCGGCCACGCGGGGCGAGTGCGCCCAGATGCATACCTCGTCCACGTGGGGCGAGAGGAGGCCGCTGGCCGCGGTTCCCCATGAGCCGGAGCCGATGACCGCGATCTTGCTCGGCATGCTACTCGTGACCTCCCTCTCCACCGCTCTTGTGGACGGTGAACTTTCGCTCCGTGCCGTTCGCGAGCTTCACGATGTTCTTGCGGTGGGCAAAGGCGACCACCACCGTAACGACGCAGATCGGTATGAGACTTAGCCCCCGGATCCCCAGCGCGAAGGAGATGATCGGGAGCGCGATGTCAGCGGCGACGGACCCGAGCGAGACGTAGCGCGAGGGCACCGCGAGGACCAGGAACACGACCAGCATGAGCAGGGCGACGGGCCAGTACAGGCCGAGTGCAGCTCCAAAGCCAACGCTGATGCCCTTACCGCCGTGGAAGCCAAGGTAGGGCGAGTAGACGTGGCCAAGCACGCAGCACATGTACAGGAGCGTGCACACCCAGCCGTACTCCCCCAGCGCGCTCGTCGCGGCGAAGTCCCCGCCGAGCGCCACGTTGGCCACGACGAGCCTGCAGAGCAGCATCGCGACGAGGCCTTTGCCGGCGTCGCACAGGAACGTCAGCGCGGCAGCGCCGGCCCCGGCGGAACGTGCGACGTTGGTCATGCCGATGTTGCCCGAACCCACGGTGCGCACGTCCACGTGCTCCTTGGAGTGCTTGGCGATGATGAGGCCCGACGGGATGCCGCAGACGAGAAACGCGGCAACCATGCATGCGAGCGTTGTGATGGCGATGATCGACATGGCCTTAGACGTCCTTCCTCCTGAACCTGAGCCGTATGGGCGTGCCCTCGAGGTCGAAGGTCTCCCTCAGGCGGTTCTCGAGGAAGTGCTCGTAGTTGTCGTCCACGAGGTCGGGGGCGTTGCAGAAGAACGTGAAGACGGGCGGTTCGGTCCCGGTCTGCGTGCCGTAGTGGACCTTGAGCCTGCGGTTCTTGTACGTGACGGTGTGGCCGCTCTCGCGGATGGCCGTGACGAGCCTGTTGAGCTCGGACGTCTTGACCTGGCGGCGGTGGTTCTGCGCGGCCTTGACGGCGGCGGCGAGCACCTTGTCCGTCGCGCGTCCCGTGAGCGCGGAGACGTTGACGCTCGGTGCCCAGCGGCAGAACGTCATGCGCTGGTCGAGGCTCTGGACAACGGCGTCGCGCTTCTCGTCCGTGTCGATGAGGTCCCACTTGTTGAGGACGATCACGATGGCGCAGCCGCGGTCGATCGCCATGCCGGCGAGCTTCTGGTCCTGCTCCGTCACGCCGACGCTCGCGTCGATGACGAGCAGGCACACGTCAGCCTTGTCCATCGCCTGGAGGCCACGCACAAGGCTGTAGTACTCCACGTCCTCGTGCACCTGGGTCTTCTTGCGCATGCCCGCCGTATCGACGAGGCGGATGCTGTTGCCCTTCCAGTCGATGTGGATGTCGACCGCGTCGCGCGTGGTCCCGGCGATGTCGCTCACGATGGAGCGGTTGCGCTTTGCGAGGCGGTTGGTGAGCGAGGACTTGCCAACGTTGGGCCTGCCGATGATGGCAACGTTCAGGACGGACTCGTCCCTCTCCTCCGGCTCGTCCGCGTCCTCGGGCGGGAGTGCCGCCACCACGTCGTCCAGGAGGTCTCCCGTGCCGTGGCCGTGGCCCGCGGAGATGCCGCGCGGCTCGCCCACGCCGAGCGAGTAGTAGTCCCAGGCGTTCAGGTCCTGGTTGGGGTCGTCGAGCTTGTTGACGCACAGGAAGACGGGCTTGCCGGAGCGGCGCACCACGCGCGCGACCTCCTCGTCCTCGTCCGTGACGCCCACAGTGCCGTCGACCACGAACACGATGACGTCCGCCTCGTCGCACGCGGCGAGCGCCTGCTCGCGGATGCGCGGCGCGAAGACGTCCTTGCTCTTGACGGACTCGATGCCGCCCGTGTCGACGAGCGTGAACTCGCGCCCGTTCCAGTCGCAGTCATGGTACGAGCGGTCGCGGGTGACGCCGCGCGACTCGTGGACGATGGCGTCACGATTGACCGACAGGCGGTTTACCAGCGTGGACTTGCCCACGTTGGGCCTGCCGACAACGGCGACGATTGGCTTAGACATAATACTCCTTGCTGTTGACGCACTATTACGCTCAGTCTACCATTCGCGCGACGCGGCTATTCTGTTGGGAACGTCCCACACCAACTGTGCGGAACCGGCCATTCAGCGCGCAAACGGCCGCGGGCGAGAAGGACGCTACGCCATGGTCGCGCCCGAGAGCCGGGCTATGCGGTCGCACACCTCGTCGATCTGCTCCTGCGGGGTCGATGCGCCCGCCGTCACGCCGATGGTCAGCGCGCCGTCGAACCACTTCGCCTCGAGCTCGCTCGCCTGCTCCACGTGGTTCGTGCGCGGGCAGGAGGCCGAGCAGATCTGGGCGAGGCGCCTGGTGTTGGCGGACATGCGACCGCCGATCACGACCATGACGTCTGACTTGGCGGCGAGCTCCGCCGCAGCGGCCTGCCTGGCGGAGGTGGCCTCGCATATGGTGTCGATCACGCGGACCTCGTCCGTCCTGCCGATCAGGTTCGATACGAGCTCCCTCAGGCGCGCGCGGGACTGGGTGGTCTGCACCACGACGCCAACCTTGTGCCCGAGCTCGAGCCCCAGGGCGTCCTCGGGGGCCTCGACCACGGTGGCGCTGGGCGCGTGGCCGAGCGTCCCCGTTACCTCGGGGTGGCCCTTCTCGCCAAATACGATGACCTGGTAGCCCTCGCGCGTGAGGCGCTCCGCCGCCTGGTGCGCCCGGATTACGAAGGGGCAGGTGGCGTCGAGCACCGTGTCTGCGCTGGAGCGGGCGCGCTCCTCCTCCTCGGGGGTCACGCCGTGCGTGCGCAGGACGAGCGTGCCTCCCTGGTACTGGTCGGGCTCGTCGGCCACGGTGACGCCGGACTCTGCCAGCGACTCCACGACGGTCGGGTTGTGGATGAGCGGGCCGAGCGTGTGGATGGGCCCCTCGGCCTTGGCCGCTGCCTCGCGCACGAGGTCGAGCGCGCGGTTCACGCCGTAGCAGGCGCCCGCCTCCTTGGCCACGACGATGGTCGGCGTGTTCTTCTCCCCCACGGGTCCTCCTACCTCTTGTTGGGATGCTCATGGCGAAGCTCGTCGCGCAGCGCGTAGACGCGCTCCATGGCGACCTCCTCCATGCGCTGGGCCTGCTGCTTCCTGCCCTTGACGCCAAGGTCCGAGAACTCGATGCAGTCTCCGGCCTTGCAGAACACGCGGCCGAAGCGCTTCCAGTGCGTGCCCCTGGGCGTGATGTCGCGCGCGCCCACGATGGCCATGGGCTGCACGGGGGCCTTGGCCATCTGCGCCATGAGCGAGAAGCCGCCATGAATGGTGACCGGCTGGTCGTCACTCTTGATGCGGGTGCCCTCCGGGAAGATGAGGACGACCTCGCCGCGCCTGAGCGCCGCCTGCGCGCGACGGACCGCCTTGAGGTCGGCCGTGCCTCGCTTGATGGGGATGGTTCCCGCGCGGGAGAAGATCCACGAGACGAACGTGTTGGTGTAGAACTCGCTCTTGGCGATGGCGCGGACGCGCTTGCCGTGGTAGTAGAGCGAGCAGATGACGATGACGGGGTCGAGCATCGACGTGTGGTTCATGACCACCACGCGGCCGCGGTCGTCATCCCAGAGCTTGCGGGCATCCTCGATCTTCCACGGCCACAGCACCTTGGTGACGAAGGTGACGATGGCCGCTGCCACGGCGTAGAGGGCGCGCGCCGGAAGCGGGAACTCGCGCATGCCGTGGTCGTAGTAGTCGTCGAACGTGTTGCCCGCAAACGCGCGCATCTTGCCGGGCTTGCTCTTCTCGCCCTTGGCGGTGGCGGGCCTCTTTGCGTTGACGGGTTTCGGCTCCTTGGGCTGCGACCCCGCCTTGGCGGGTTCAGACTGCGGCTTGTCCGAGGCGTTCGGCTGGGACTTTGCGCGGGCCTCGTCCATGAGGTCCACGATCTTCTGCACGACCTCGTCGGGCGTGAGTGCGGAGTTGTCGATCAGGTGCGCGTCTGCGGCCGGCTTGAGCGGGGACTCCTTTCGGGAGGAGTCGAGCTTGTCGCGGCGCACGAGGTCGCGCAGGATCTGCTGCTCCTCGGCAGCGTCCGCCTTTGCGCCGGCGTCCTGGCCGGCGTCCCCTCCCTCGCGCTGGACGGCGCGACGGTGCGCACGGGCCGCGGCGTCGGCCGTGAGGAAGACCTTGACCTCGGCCTTGGGGAAGACGACGGTGCCGATGTCGCGACCCTCCGCCACGACATCGCCCGTTGAGCCGAGCTCCCTCTGGCGCTCGACCATGGCGTGCCGCACGCGCGGGTAGGCGGCCACGACGGACACGTTGCGGTCGACCTCGGGCGTGCGGATCTCGTGCGTGACCTCGCGGCCGTCGATCAGCACCGTCTGTCCCTCGGCCGAGCGGCCGAAGTCGATGCGTGCTGCCTCGGCAACCTTCGAGACGGCCTCCTCGTCGTTCACGTCGATCCCGTCTGCGAGGCACTTGTACGTGACGGAGCGGTACATCGCACCCGTGTCCAGAAACTTGAGGTTGCACCTCTTGGCGATCGCGTGCGCGGTCGTGGACTTGCCGGACCCAGCCGGCCCGTCGATGGCGACTATCATCTGTCCTCGCTTCCCGAGATGTTCTGCGTGGTGTCGATTCCTATGAGGCTTGGGTCCGCGGCGCGGCGTGCGACCTCCTCCGGCGCGAGTGCGAGCGCCGCGAGCGAGAAGTGCCCGTCCCCGTAGGTGAGGACCTGCGAGCTCACATTGGGGAGCGTCACGTGCCAGAACGTGCTGAGCGGCGTCCCGAAGACGGCACCCAGGATGGCGCGGGACATGCCGCCGTGGCTGATGCAGGCCGTGCGTCCCTCGAGCGGCGCGAGGTCGTCCAGCACCGTCTTGGCACGGGCGATGAGGTCCTCGAAGCTCTCCGCACCGGGCGCGGCTACGGAGTGGCCCTTCTCGTCCAGGGGCCATGGGAAGTCGTAGCCCATGCGATGCACCTCGTCCATGTGGAGTCCCTGCACGCTGCCGAAGTTGATCTCCGCGAGGTTCTGGTGCACCTCGCAGGGCACGCCGAGCGTGTAGGCGGCCTCCTCCGCGATGGAGCGGCAGCGTGACAGCGGCGAGCACCAGATGCGGTCGGGCCTCCAGGCCACGACGGCCTTGATGGCGCGGCGCATCTGCTCCTCTCCCCTGGGCGTGAGGTCGACGTCGATCCTGCCGGAAAGGACGCCGGCCATGTTCTCGCGCGTCTCCGGATGGCGCATGAGCAATATCCTGTGGCTTGGCATCAGCCCACCTCCCGTTTCGTGTTGTTCCGCTGCGACTGCGACTCAACGGCGGAGCGCTCCGCCGCCGTGAGCGGGCGCCACTGGCCGGGCATGAGGCCGCTGAGCGTGAGCGGGCCAAACTCGTCGCGGTGCAGGCGCACGACCTCGTGGCCGATCGAGCGGAGCATCTTCTTGACCTGGTGCTTCCTGCCCTCGTGGATGCTGAGCGACACCACGGCGTGGTTGTAGGGCACGCCCTCCGGGGCGACGGGGAGCGCGGCCGGGTCGCCCTTGGGGAGCAGTCGCGCCTTCGCGGGCGCGGCCACGCCGTCGGGCATGCGCACGCCGTCACGCAGCATCTGGAGCTGGTGGCGGGTCGGCACGCCCCTCACGAGCGCCACGTAGTGCTTCCATACGTGGCTGGACGGGTGGAGCATCGCGTTTGCCACGTCGCCGTTGGTGGTGAAGAGGAGAAGCCCGGTCGTGTCCGTGTCGAGGCGCCCCACGGGGAAGAGGCCCGGGTAGCGGTCGGTCGGCACGAGCGAGGCGACGCAGGGCCTCCCCTGCGGGTCGCTCATGGTCGTGACGTAGCCCGCCGGCTTGTAGAGCATCACGTAGGCGTGCTCGTCCGCCAGGTGGCACTCGACCCCGTCGACCGTCACGACGTCTCGGTCCGGCACGACCTTGCTGCCGAGCTCGGTCACGACCTCGCCGTTCACGCGCACGCGGCCGGCGGTCATGAGGTTCTCGGAGCCACGGCGGCTCGCCACGCCGGCGCGCGCCAGGAAGCGCTGCAGGCGCATGGTGTAGGCGATGTCACGCTCGCCCCCGTCTGGCGTCTGGCCCATCAGCCGTCCACCTCCGGGGAGTCGTCTTCCTGGGCGTTGGGATCCGGGGGCGTGGGCGCGTCCTTCTCGCCCGTGGCGTCGCCCGCCGCCGCGCCGAGGTCCTCGTCGCTGTAGTCGTCGCCCATGAGCTCCTGCTCCTCGTCGATGTCGTCCGCGGTCTCCTCGAGCGTGGAGGATATGGCACGGCCGGAGAGCCGCTCGCGGATGAAGCGCTTGGACTCCTCGTCGGGTGCGAAGTCCTCCAGCGGCGGGAGCTCGCTCAGCGACTTGAGGCCGAAGGTCTCGAGGAAGCGCTGCGTGGTGCCAAAGAGCGTGGCGCGGCTGCGGTCGCGCTCGTGGCCCACCTCGCGGACGAGGCCCTTCTCCTTGAGGGAGGCGATCACGCCGTCGGAGTTGACGCCGCGTACCGCCTTGACGCCCTCGCGCGTGACCGGCTGGTGGTAGGCGATCACGGCGAGGGTCTCGAGCGCCGCCTGCGAGAGGCGCCTCGTGTCCCACGAGAGTACGTAGCGCTCGACGACGTCGTGGTACGCGGGGTGCGTGAAGAGCCGCCAGCCGCCGGCGACCTCGCGCAGCTGGAAGCCGCGATTTGCGTCCGAATACTCCGCGGCGAGCTCTGCAAGGGCCGAGGCGGCCTCGCTCGGCTCCACGCCCAGGATGCCCGAGAGCTCCGTCGCGGGCACGGCGTCGGTCGACACGAGGAGCAGCGCCTCGATCGCCCCCTTGAGCGAGTCGTGGTCAAGACGTTCGAGATCTTGCATCAGAGCCCCTCCTCGATGCTCGTGAGGTCGGATTCGTCAAGCTCGAAGGGCTTCGCGCCCTCAACGCGCGCGACGTCGATGTCGGCGAAGTTGCGCTCCTGCGACAGCACGACGGAGCCGCGCTTCTCGAGCTCTAGGATGGCCAGGAACGTCGCCACGACGTTCTCGTTCCTGAGGTCGCCGTCGAGCAGCTCCGAGAAGCTCACGAGCGGCTTGTTGCGCGTCACCCTGTCGACTGCGGCGACCGTGAGCGCGATGGGCATGCGCTTGGGGGCCACGTGCTCCGCCTCGAGCAGGAACCCCTGGCGCCTGCTGTCCAGGTCCGCGCAGATCACGGCCAGCGAGCGTAGCGTGATGCCCTCGAGGTAGTCGGGCATGAGGCCCATGAACTCCGGGTCGGGTCCCGCCGTGCGGGGTTCCATGAGGCTCTCGGCCTCCATGCGGCTTGCGAGCGCCGCCGCGGCGTTCCTGAACTGCTTGTACGCGATGAGCCTCGCGATGAGGACCTCGCGCGCCTCGTCGGGCGAGAGGTTCGCGAGGTCGTCCTCGTCTTCGTCCTCGGGCTGCGCCTTGGTGCGGGCCGCGTCCTCGGGCACGAGCGACGCGGCCTTCATGTCGAGGAGCGTTGACGCCACCAGCACGAAGTCGCTCGCAACGTCGAGGTCGAGCTCGCCCATGGCCTGTACCTCCTGCAGGTACTGGTCGGCCACCTCGGCTATGGATATGGACCCGATGGCCAGCTTCTGGCGGCTCACCAGCTGCAGAAGCAGGTCGAACGGACCCGAATACGCCTGTGTCTTAACGTTGTAGGACAACTACGCCCCCAGAAGCGCCGTCGTGAGGTTCCCGGCCGTCGCGTTGAGGTAGATGCCCAGAGGGTCGAACCCCAGGACGGAGGGGAGCACGTACATGACCACAAGAAGTATAGGCATCGCGTACTGCTGGATCTTGTAGTAGTTCATCTTCGCCTGGCCGTGCAGGAGCGGCATCACGATCTTGGAGCCGTCGAGCGGCGGAAGCGGGATGAGGTTGAAGAACATGAGCGTCATGTTGACGTACACGTAGATGTCAAGCACCATGAGCAGCCAGTACATGCCGTCCTGCTGCCCCGACCACGAGCCGTAGCACGCGCGGAACACGATGGCGCCAATGCATGCCTGCAGCAGGTTGGACGCCGGCCCGGCCAGGGCCACCAGGACCTCGTCCCGCCTGGGGTGGCGCAGGTTGTAGGGGTTGTACGGCACGGGCTTCGCGAAGGCGAATACCGGTCCCCCCAGCCACGCCATGAGCAGGGGGAGAAGGACGGACCCCACCGGGTCGAGGTGCGCGAGCGGGTTGAGGGTGAGCCTTCCCGCCTGCTTTGCCGTCGGATCGCCAAGCTTGTAGGCGACCCAGCCGTGCGCCACCTCGTGCACGATGGCGGAGAACATCACGAGGGCGACCGAGCCCACGATCATGAAGAGCCGCTGGTTGGAGAGCATGCGTTTCTCCTATCGGTCTCGAAGCTCCCGCGCCTTGCGCGAAAGGAGCCAGTCGACAACAAAGAACGCGACGGCGACCGCCACGAAGTCGCCGCGCAGTACGCCGCCAAACGGCGTCTGGTACACGAGCGAACCAGAGAGCGACCCCGGAATCCAGGACGCGACCGTGCTCGTGATCTCCACGAGGCGGATGCGCAGCGGCCCGATGTTGAACGCGTTGGCCACGACGAGCGCGGACAGCGCTATCGCGCACAGGCGCAGCACGATCGCGACGAGCCTGAGCAGCCAGGCGATTCCCGCGCCGCCCGCGTGTTGCCTCTGCTCCCGCCGCACGCCTTGGTCGCTGGGCAAGAAGGGCTGCTGTGCCGGGCTCGCGACGGGTGCCACGTTCGGGCGGTACGCCTGCTGGTAATCGGGCTGCTGGCCATAGGGCTGCTGGTACTGCGCCTGGTATGGCTGCTGCTGGTACTGCTGGCCATACTGCCCGCCCTGCTGGTACTGCTGCTGCGGCGCGCGGCGCATGGTCTGGGTCACGGGCACGTCAGGCTCCGACTGCTGCCGCTGCCGGCCCGTGGAGACCGGCTGGTATTCGGCGGTGTCGCTGGAGACCACGCGCGTCTCCTGGGGGCTCACGACCCTCGTGGCCTCCTCGTCCGCGGTGTTCCAGTCCCCGGCTGCGTGCTTAGGCATTCAGGGTCTCCTCGATCTTCTCCGTGAGCTCAAGCCACTCCTCCTCGAGTTGCGGGATCCTCTTGGAGAGCGCGTTGTACTCCTTCATGCACTTGTCGAAGCGCTCGGAGTCGTTGTAGAGCTCCTCGTCGGCCATCTGGGCCACGAGCTCCTTGTAGCGCTCCTGTGCGGGCTTCAGCTCCGCCTCGACCTGCTTCAGGCGCTTCTTCTCGGCACGCACCGCCTTGTTGGCGGCGTTCCTCGCCTCCGCCTCGGCGCGGCGCTGCTCCTTGGTCTTGACGTTCCTGCCGGAGCCCTGCTGCTCCTTGCCAGGGGCCTTCGCCTCGGCAACGCCGTCCTTCTCGCCCGCGCCGCCGCTTGTCGCGGGGGCCGCCGCTCCCTCGAGCTCCGCGCGCTTGAAGAGGTAGTAGTCGTAGTCGCCGTCGTACAGCGTCACCTTGTGGTCGCGCACGTCCACGACCTTGTTGGCCACCGCGCGCACCAGGTGCTCGTCGTGGCTGATCAGCACGATGGTGCCCGGGAAGTTGACGAGCGCCTCCTCCAGGACGTCCACGGAGTCGATGTCAAGGTGGTTGGTCGGCTCGTCCAGGCAGAGCAGAGGGTCGGGCGCAACGAGCATGCGGGCCAGGGCGAGTCGGGCCCGCTCGCCGCCCGAGAGCACGCCCACCTTCTTGTCCACGTCGTCGCCGTGGAAGAGGAAGGCGCCCAGGAGCTTGCGCTCCTGCGAGGTGGTCCATCCGGGAGCGGCCTCGTCCATCTCCTGCAGCACGGTGTAGGACTCCTTCAGGGTCTCAAGCTGGTGCTGCGCGTAGTACGAGACGGTCACGTTCTGGCCGAGCCTGACGCTTCCCGCCGTGGGCGCCTCGTGCCCGTTGATGAGCTTCATGAGCGTGGACTTGCCGGCGCCGTTGGGGCCGACGAGCGCCACGTGGTCGCCGCGGTAGAGCTTGAGGTTCACGCCGTCGTACACGTCGTTGTCCTCGTAGTGCTTCGAGACCCCCTCCAGGCTCACGACCTCGTCGCCGGTGCGCGGCGGGTCCGGGAACCTGAAGTGCACCTTCTTCGAGGACTCCGGCAGCACCACGAGCTCCTCGCGCACCTTCTCGAGCTTCTTGATGCGCTCCTGGACCTGCTTGGCCTTGGTCGGCTTGTAGCGGAACCTCTCGATGAAGACTTCCATGTGCTGGATGTCCCGCTCCTGCGCGGCTCGCTTGGCGCGCAGCTGCTCCAGGTTGTCCTCGCGCTGCTTGAGGTAGCTCGAGTAGTTGCCCGTGTACGTCATGAGGCGCTTGTTCTCGAGCGCGGCAACGTGGCTCACGCACGCGTCCATGAAGGCGCGGTCGTGGCTCACCAGGAGCACCGCCCCGTCGTATCCCGAGAGGAACCCCTCCAGCCACTTGACGCTCTCGAGGTCCAGGTGGTTGGTCGGCTCGTCCAAGAGGAGAAGATCGGGGTGCCTCAGCAGGAGCTTCGACAGGGCAATGCGCATCTGCCAGCCGCCGCTGAACTCCTTTGCGGGCTTGTCGAAGTCCTCCACGGGAAAGCCGAGGCCGCCCAGGATCTGGCGTGCGCGCGCGTCGAGCTCGTAGCCGCCCAGGCGCTCGTAGCGGTCCTGCGCGGCGCCGTACTTCTCGAGCAGCGCGTACTGCTCGTCGCCCTCGGGCATGACGGAGATCTGGTGCTCCATGTCCTTGATCTTGCGCTCGAGGGACTTGATCTCCTTGGCGGAGTCGATCACCTCCGCAAGCGCGCTCTTCTCGCCCGCGAGCTTCGTCTCCTGCTCGAGGTAGCCCACCGTCGTGTCCTTGGCAAAGCTCACGGTGCCCTCGTCGGGCTCCTCCAGACCCATCAGGATCTTGAGGAGCGTGGTCTTGCCCGCTCCGTTGGGTCCCACGAGGCCCCAGCGCTCCCCCGCGTTGAGCTGCAGCGTTGCGGCCGTGTACAGGACACGGCCGCCAAATGACTTAGTGATCTTGTCCGCAAGTGCTATCAAGTGCTGTCCGTTCCCACGTGGCCGGGGCCGTCCCGACCTGCTTGTACCCACTGAGTATACGCGGACCCGCCGTTTGGCCCGCATCGGCTGGGGTCCGCACACAAAAAAGGACCCCGCGCGGGGGTCCCGGATGCTTGGTGGGCCCAGA
>NZ_JBJEHW010000136.1:0-2508 GCF_051876455.1 Parafannyhessea sp. | reverse complement strand
ACGAGCCATACGTTCCCCTTTGTTGGCGCTCCGACCAATGCGACAAAGCTAGGGGAGAAGTACGCTCGCCTCCTGCCAGCGGTGAGCATGCGAATGTGCGTGCGCCTCGCCTGCGTCCTCATATAAAATGTCGTAACAACATGACGCGACGGAAGCGGAGGGCGCGATGACAGCTGCGGAGGGTGCGGCGCAAGCGAGCGAGAAGAACTACGACCTCGAGCCCGAGGTCCGCGTGCCGGGGTTCGACGGCGACGCGTTTGCGGGCCGCGAGGCCGTCACGCAAGAGCTCGCGTCCGGGCTCACGGCGCCGCTCGTGGTGGCGGAGTGCTACCCGGGCGTCGCGCCCGAGGTCCGCGGCATGCTCGAGCAGGCCTGCCGCCCGGCGTTCACCGTCACGGCGGAGGAGACCTACCTCGACCCCGCTACGATCGACACGACCCTGCGCCCCCACGTGACGGAGGACCGCGTCCGCGGCGTCATGTTCTACGGCACGCTAAGCGATCTGGTAGACCAGGCGCGCCTGCAGGCCGCCGCCAACCGCTGCCGCCAGACGCTCCAGGCGGGAGGGCGCGTCCTTCTCTACGGCTTTGGCGCAAGCCTCATTGCGGAGGCCATCGCCGCCACCGGGGCGGACGTCCCCAGCCAGCTGGTCTACTGCGACCTTGCGCGCTGGCAGATCCAGCTCAGGTACCGCGCCGGCATGCCCAACCACTTCTGGAACAACCCGCGGGAGGACGTACTGCGCAAGTTCAAGCGCGGCTACTTTATAGAGTGGCGCCTGGCAGACAAGCTCAAGGCTGGCCTGCTCGGCCGTATCGACTACCTGCTGGACACCAACGCGCCCGAGCCCAGGCTCCTGCGCGGCCGGGCGTTCCGCGCCGGGCTGCAGCAGGTGGTCCGCCGCCCCTTCAGGCTCGTGCCGTACTTTGACCCGGGCGTCTGGGGCGGCCAGTGGATGAAGCGCCGCTTTGGCCTGGATCCCAGCCGGCCCAACTACGCCTGGAGCTTCGACGGCGTGCCGGAGGAGAACAGCATCTACCTGCGCTACGGCGTCGTCCGCGTGGAGGTCCCCGCGATGGACGTGGTCCTCGCGCACCCCGTGGAGCTGCTGGGCCAGAAGAACTACAGCCGCTTTGGCGCGGAGTTCCCCATCAGGTTCGACCTGCTGGACACCATGGGCGGCCAGAACCTGAGCCTGCAGGTCCACCCGCTCACGGAGTACATCAGGTCCCACTACGGCATGCCCTACACGCAGGACGAGAGCTACTACATCCTGGACGCTGCGCCCGATGCCACCGTGTACCTGGGCCTCCGCGAGGGCGTGGACCGCGACGCCATGGCCCGCGACCTGCGCGCCGCCCAGCGCGGCGGCCGCCCGTTTGACGCCGACCGCTACGTCAACCGCTTCCCCGCGCGCCCGCACGACCACTTCCTCATCCCCGCGGGCACCGTGCACTGCTCCGCGGCGGGCTGCATGGTGCTGGAGATAAGCGCCACGCCCTACATCTTCACGTACAAGCTCTGGGACTGGGACCGCCTGGGCCTGGACGGCCGCCCGCGCCCCGTCCACGTGGAGGACGGCCTCGCCAACATCCGGTGGGACCGCACCACCGGCTGGGTCCGACGCAACCTGGTGAACCACGTGCGGCTCCTGCGCGACGCGGGCGGCGTGCGCGAGGAGCGCACCGGCCTCCACGAGCTGGAGCCCATCGAGTCCCGCCGCTACACCGTCACCACGGCCTGCGCGCACAACGCCACCGCCGGCGTCCACATGCTCAACCTGGTGGGCGGCACCGCGGCCACCGTCACGAGCCCCACCGGCGCCTTCGCCCCGTTCCACGTCCACTACGCGGAGACGTTCATCGTCCCCAGCGCGGCCGGCGCCTACACCGTCGCGCCCGCGACCCCGGGTGAGAAGATCACCTACGTGCAGGCATCCGTCCGCAACTAGGCAACCGGCAAGGCCGAGTAGGGGGAGAAGGACGAGCCACAGCCAAGGCGGCTCGTCCTTCTCCACTAGTTGCGCTGGGTCTTGCACTGCCTACGCAAGCTGCCTGGCTGCGTCCTCGAGGATGCGAATCTGCGCGATGGTCTCCTCGGGCTTCACGAGCGGCTCCGCGCCGTTGACCAGCGTGTCGTACAGGGCGTCGTACCACTGGCTGTAGGTGCTGCGCACCGTCTCGACCCGCTCCTCGTGCATGTGGCCGGCGTCGTCCTGCCAGCGCAGCTGCCCCCACTGCTTCTGAGAGTCCAGGCCAAAGTCGTCGTGCCCCTTGGGAAGGTAGAAGTGCTTGAGGTCGCGCTCCTGCTGGTCCTTGTCAAACTTCACGAAGGAACCTCTGTCCCCATAGACCTCGAAGCTGGGGCGCAGGTAGGCGCTCATGTAGTTGGCGTGTGCCGTGGCCTTGAGGTTGCGGTCGTCGTAGTACAGGTCAAAGTCAAAGTAGTCGTTCGCCATGCCCTTGCCCTGAAGCTGGCGCAGCTCCCCATGGACGCGGTCGGGGATGC
>NZ_JBJEHW010000135.1:0-11920 GCF_051876455.1 Parafannyhessea sp. | reverse complement strand
AAAAGGGCACCCCACGGCGTCCGTGGGGTGCCCAGGCGACTCGCATTTGCTAGCTGCGGACCTCTCCGCCCGTCGACTTCATGACCTTGGTCAGGAGCCTGTTGTGGGCCTTCTCGACCTCCTCGGAGGTGAGGGTGTGGTCGGCCGCGCGGTACGTGAGCGAGAAGGCCAGGGACTTCTTGCCCGCGCCCACGCGCTTGGCGTCGCGGTACACGTCGAAGAGGCGCACGTCCGCGAGCAGCTTGCCGCCGGCGCTCTGGATGCGCTGGATGACCTGCTCGCTGGTCATGGACTCGTCCACCACGAGCGCGAGGTCGATGGAGACGCCGGGGAGCGTCGGCACCTCCTCGTAGGGGAGCTCGCGCTTGGCGAGGCGCAGGAGCGCCTGGACGGAGAGCTCGAACGCCACGACGGGGACGTCGAGGTCGAAGTTCCTGAGGCTCTCGGGGTGGATGTTGCCCACCCAGCCCAGGAGCTCGCCCTGCGCGAGGACCTCGGCCGCGCGGCCAGGCTGCAGCCAGCCGTAGCGCTCGGGGTCGGCGGCCTTGAAGCGCACCTTGGTGATGCGCAGCGCGTCGAGCAGGTTCTCAACCACGCCCTTGGCGTCGAAGAAGTCGAGCTTGGGGTACTTGCGGTTCCACTGGTCGTCATCCCAGGAGCCGCACATGACGCCGGCGACGTAGCTGGGCTCGTCCGGCTGGCTCCTGTGCTCGTGCCCGAAGAAGACGCGGCCGACCTCGTAGAGGTGGACGTTCTGCACGCCGTGGTCGAGGTTGTAGGCCACGGAGCGCAGGAGCCCCGGGATCATGTCGCGGCGCATCTGGGACTGGTCGGCCACGAGCGGGCGCATGATCTGCACGGGGATGCCGCGACCCTCCTCGCTCATGCCGAGGCGCTCGAGGTCCTTGGGGTCCGCGAAGTTGTACGTGGACGTCTCGCAGAGGCCGCTCGCGCGCAGCACCTGGCCGATCTTGCGGATGCGCTGCTGGTCGACGGTGAGGCCGCCGGCGTGGTTCCTGGCCGCGGGGAGCGTGGGCTCGACGTCGCCCTCGCCCCAGAGCCTGAGGACCTCCTCCACGAGGTCGATCTCGCGCGTGAGGTCGGGGCGGTTCGTGGGTGCGGTGACGTGCATGGTCGCGTGCTCGTCCGCGCCGCGCTCGACCGCGCAGCCGAGGCGCTCGAGGCGCTCGGCCATGAACTCGGTCGTGATGGGGGCGCCGCAGAGCGCGCGGACGCGGTCGGGGCGCAGGTCCATCTGGGGTGCGGGGACGGGCGCCGGGTAGACGTCCACCATGCCCTCGCACACGCTGGCGCCGCAGCACTGCTCGAAGAGCGCGGCGGCCACGTCGCTCACGGTGGCGCAGCCGGCGCCGTCGACCTGGCGCTCGTAGCGGATGGAGGCCTCGCTCATGAGGTCGAGGTTGCGGCTCGTGCGGCTGACGTGGCCGCTGTCGAACACCGCGCTCTCGAGAAGGACGTCCACGGTCTTCTCGTCGATCTCGGAGTTGAGGCCGCCCATGACGCCGGCGAGCGCAACGGGGTCGTTGCCGTCGTCCGTGATGACCGCCATGTCCGGGGTGAGCGTGCGCTCCTGCCCGTCGAGCGTCGTGAGCCTCTCGCCGTCGTGCGCCGCGCGCACCACGATGTGGCGCTTGCCGTCGCGCTCGGTCAGCTTGCCGAGGTCGAAGGCGTGCAGGGGCTGGCCCGTGAGGAACATGACGTAGTTGGTGACGTCGACGACGTTGTTGATGGGGCGGGCGCCGCAGGCGATCACGCGGCGCGCGAGCCACTCCGGGCTGGGGCCGATCTTGACGCCGCGCACGACGCGGGCCGTGTAGCGGCCGCAGAGGCTGGGGTCGTCGATGCGGACGTCCACCAGGTCGGCCGTGCGGCCGGCGGAGGCGTCCTCGTGCTGGATCCTGGGGAGCTCGATGTGGGTGTCCTCGTCGAGCATGGCCGAGACCTCGACGGCCATGCCGCACATGGAGAGGCAGTCGGGGCGGTTGGGCGTGATCTCGCAGTCGATCACGGTGTCCGTGAGGCCCTTCCACTCGAGGAAGTCGACGCCCACCGGCGCGTCCTTGGGCAGGATCATGATGCCGGAGTGGTCGTTGTCGAGCCCGAGCTCGCGGCTCGAGCAGTTCATGCCATAGGAGTCGACGCCGCGCAGGCGACCCTTCTTGATCTTGACGTCGCCGGGCAGCGTCGCGCCCACGAGCGCCGTGACGGTCTTGTCGCCCACCTCGAAGTTCTGGGCGCCGCAGACCACCTGCAGCGGCGTGGGCTCGCCCTTCTCGTCCACGTTGTACCTGCCCACGTCCATCTTGCAGACGTACATGTGGTCGGAGTCGGGGTGCGGGACCTTCTCCAGCACCTGGGACGTCACGACGTTGGTGATGTCCGCGCCGACGCGCTCCACGGCCTCGACCTCCGTGCCCGTGCGTATGAACTCGTGCACGAGGTCATGGGGGTCCTCCGGCACGTCGACCATGGACTTGAGCCACTCATAAGAGACACGCATGCTTGTTGCCTTTCCACACAGGGGACCTGGCGTCCCCGCTCGTAGTCATCCGTGCGCCCCGGCGGGCGCCTCGCGCTAGAACTGCTTGAGGAAGCGCATGTCGCCGGTCATGAGCATGCGCAGGTCGGGCAGGTCGTAGCGCAGCGCCGCCACGCGCTCCACGCCGATGCCGAACGCGAAGCCGGAGTACTTCTCGGGGTCGATGCCGCAGTAGCGGAACACGTTGGGGTCGACCATGCCGCAGCCCAGGATCTCGAGCCAGCCGGTGTTCTTGCAGAAGCGGCAGCCCTTGCCGCCGCAGACGCCGCAGCTCACGTCGACCTCGCAGCTCGGCTCCGTGAACGGGAAGAAGTGCGGGCGGTAGCGCGTGGCGCGGTCCTTGCCGAAGATCTCCCTCGTGAAGTAGTCGAGCGTGCCCTTGAGGTCGCCAAACGTGATGCCCTCGTCCACGACGAGGCCCTCGACCTGCGTGAACTGGGGCAGGTGGTTGGCGTCGGCCGTGTCGGGACGGAAGACCGTGCCCGGGCAGATCATGTAGATGGGGGGCTTCTTCTCCTCCATCGTGTGCACCTGCACGCCGGAGGTCTGGGTGCGCAGGAGGACGTCCGACTCGCCCAGGACGTGCTTCTCCTTGCCCTCCGGAGCGTTGTCCACCACGTAGAACGTGTCCTTGGCGGAGCGGCTCGGATGGTCCTCGGGGGCGTTCAGCGCCGTGAAGTTGTAGTACGTGGTCTCCACGAAGGGGCCGTCCTCAACCGTGTAGCCCATGCCGCAGAAGATGTCCTCGATCTCCTCGCGGATCTGGTTGATGAGGTGCTGGGTGCCCGGCGAGAGGCGGCGCCCCGGCAGCGTGACGTCCGCGGCCTCGGCGCTGATCTTCTCGTCCAGTGCCCTCTTGGCGAGCTCCGTGCGCGCCTGCTTGATGGCGGAGTCCACGTTGGCGCGCACCGTGTTGGCGAGCTTGCCCATGGCCGGGCGCTCCTCGGGCGGGACCTTGCCCATCATGTGCATGATCGCCGTGAGCGAGCCCTTCTTGCCCAGGGCCGCCACGCGGATCTTCTCGAGCTCGTCAATGCTGTGCGCGTTCTGGAGCGCCTCCTGGACCCTGTCCTGGATCGCGTTGAGCTCTTCGGACATCGACATTGGAAATCCCCCTTCAAAACAAAAAACCGTCCCGAGCACATGGCTCAAGGACGGAGTTATCCGCGGTACCACCTTGATTGGCGTTCACGTTGTCTCTCGCGAGCACCCACTCGTTGAGCCCCGTTCCGTGGGGCGGACGGCTTCCCTACTTGCCTTGCGGCGTTAAGGTCGCGGCTGCTGGAGTGAACTTCGCTCGTCAACCCCCGTGGGAGCCTCTCAGCCGGTGGGCTCCCTCTCTGTCCGGTGGCGACGCGACGGGCGAACCTCTCCGTCATTGCCTGTGCGTGAGGATAGCACACAAGGAGCGCGCGGGCGAGAAGAACGTTTGCTCCACAACTCCGGGCGCATGCCCGGCGCACCCCGCACGGGGCCGCTAGCGCACGAACGGCCACTCCCCCGCCGCGAGGGCGTCGATCGCGTCCGCCACGGCAAAGTCGTCGCAGCTGCCGATGTGCCAGCGCGCCGCGGCGGCGGCCTCCTCCGTCGCGTTGGCCACGGCCACGGAGTTGGGGATGGCGTCGAACATGGCGAGGTCGTTGCCGGCGTCGCCAAACACCACGACCTCCTCCGGGTCGATCTGGAGCGCGCCCGCGAGCGCGAGGATGCCCGTCGCCTTGTTGAGGCCCGGGCGCATCACGTTGGCGAAGCCGGGCTGCGGGTAGTCGAAGTCGAGGCCGTCCACCTGCCGGTTGAGGGCGTCGACCAGGGCGCGCGAGTCCCTCTCGCCCGCGGGGGCGAGCGTGCCGTCCGCGGTGGGCGCCGCCATGAACACGTTGGCCTTGGTGCAGCGGAACGTGGGGAGCCCCAGCGCGCCGCCGTCCGGCGCCGTGCGGCAGACCGCGCCGTAGGAGGGGAAGCTCGCCCCGAGGTCCGCGACGTCGCCGGAGACGAGCGTGGGCGTCGCGCCGTCGAACGCAATCACGCCGGCGTGCGGGAAGCCCGCCGCCACCCTTACGGCGCCCGCGAGCACGTCGCCGCCAAAGCTCACCTCGCGCACCTTGGTGCCGTCCAGGAAGACCTGGTTGCCGTTGGTCGCCACGCACGTGGCGAAGCAGGCCCTGTCGTCCGCGAACAGCGGCGCCAGCCAGTCGTAGCCGCGCCCCGTCGCCGGGCCCACGCGGATGCCCGCGTCCATGGCGTGGTGGTACGCCTCGCGCACGCGCGCGGGCACCACGGCCTGGCCCGAGGGCAGGATCGTGCGGTCGATGTCGGTCAGGATGAGCTGCACGGAGCGTGCCATGTCCTTCTCCCCCCATTGCGCCGCGTCGTGCGGCATTCGGTCGTGACGTATGATAAACCCCATAAACCCCAACCACAGCATCAGGCGAGCCGGGAGGCACCATGTCCGCACAAGATGGCATTCGCATATTCGACCTGCACTGCGACACGCTGGACTGCCTGTCCATGCGCGACGCGGGGCCCATCGCGCAGTACGCGGCGGGCGTGACGGAGGGGGCGGACCTCCTCCACAACGACCTGCAGCTCTCGCTCGAGCGCATGGCGCAGGCGGGGTCCTGGTGCCAGTGCTTCGCGGTGTGGGTGCCGGACGACCTCTCCGGCACGGGGCTCGCGCCGCACGCGTTCTACAACAGGGTCTCGGCCTACTTCCGCGACCAGATGGCGGCCCATCCCAGGGAGGTCGTCCAGGTGCGCGACGGCAGGCGCGTGGCCGACGCGCTGGCGGGCGGCCGCGTCGCGGCCATGCTCACGGTCGAGAACGCCTCGCCGCTCGAGGACGGGCTCGAGGTGCTCGACCAGATGGCAGAGGACGGCGTCAAGATGGTCACGCTCACCTGGAACGGCCAGAACTGCGTGGGCTCGGGCAACGCGACCCCGGAGGGCCTCTCCGCCTTTGGCGTGCGGGCCGTGCGCCGCATGGAGGAGCTCCGCATCGTCGCGGACGTCTCGCACCTCAACGACGCCGGCTTCCGCGACCTGCTCGCCCACTCCAGCCGCCCCTTCGTGGCGAGCCACTCCAACAGCCGCGCCGTGTGCGGGCATCCCCGCAACCTCACGGACTACGAGTTCCAGGCCATCGCGGACCGCGGCGGCCTCGTGGGCCTCAACTACTACCGCGCCTTCGTGTCCGACCGCTTCGACGGCGGCAGGCTTCCCGGCCCCGGCCGCCCCGAGCTCACCTTTGACGAGCTGAGCCGCCACATCGACCACTTCCTCGAGCTTGGGGGCGAGAAGGTCATCGCCCTCGGCAGCGACTTCGACGGGTCCGAGACCCCGTCCTGGCTTGACGGCGCGTCGGACGTCCCCGCGTTCCGTGCGAGGGTCGCCGCCCGCTTTGGCGAGGACGTCGCGGAGGGCATGTTCTTCCGGAACGCCGCGGAGTTCTTCTCGCGCAACGAGGAGTCCTAGCCGCATCCGGCCGCGCCACCGCCGGGGCGGCCGCGCCACCATCGCAAACGCAGGGAGGGGCCCGACCAGTGCGGTCGGACCCCTCCACTTGTCAGGCTGTCTCTGCAGCGCTACTCGAAGCAGCCGTTCACGACCTTGGCGATCTTCTCCGGATCGTCGGAGCCCAGCAGGTCGCTGCGGAACGACTCCTTGGTGAGCATGATGGCCACGTCGGACAGGAGCTGCAGGTGCGTGGCGCCGCCCTCGCTCGCGGGGGTGCAGATCGCGATGGCGACCTTGATGGGCTTCTTGTCCATGGACTCCCACTCGATGTCGCCGGCGAACTTCGCCACGAGGACCGTGTCCTGCTTAATGGCGTCGCTCTTGGCGTGCGGAATGGCGAAGCCGTCCGACATGCCCGTGGTGCCCTCGGACTCGCGGGCCTTGAAGGCGTCCAGCACTGCCTTCTCGTCGTCGGCATAGCCTAGCTCGACCATCTTCTTGGAGAAGAACTCGAGTGCCTCGTCTACGGTCTTTGCGGGGTTAGCGACAAATACGTGGGACGCCTTTACGAAATCAGCCATTACAGTCTCCTTTGGCAACAACGGGTACCAAACGCTTAACTTGATTCAATTGTATCCGCCAGCGGACATAAAGGAACACAAATATTCCAATTGCAGCCCTGCTTACGGTTTAATGGTCATTTAACAAAGGGCGAGAAGGGCGCGGCGCCTTGGCTCACGCCTCCTGCCCGGCGGCCTGCCGCTTCGCGGCCTCCTCCAGCGCCGCGTACGCCACGCCGTACATGCCGGCCTCGTTGCCCAGGCTGCACGGCAGGATGCGCGCGCTCGCGCTCGTGGAGAGGCAGTACGACCTGAACGAGGCCGCAAGCTTCTCCGCAAACAGGTCGAAGCCGCCGGCCACGCCGCCGCCTATGAGGTACGCCGCCGGGTCGACCACGCAGCTGATCTGCGCGAACGCGTAGCCCAGCGTGTCGCACATCTGCTCGATGGCGCGCTCGGCGCAGGGGTCGCCGTCGCGACACGCGTTGAAGACCGTGATGGTGTCCGTCGCGTGCTCCGGCTTGGGGTGCTCGCCGCCGTCCGCCTTGCACGCCTGCTGGTACAGCCAGACGATGCCCGTGGCGGAGGCGTACTGCTCCAGGCAGCCCCTGCGGCCGCAGCCGCACACGCGCGTCTCGCCCTTGTTGACGGTGATGTGGCCAATCTCGCCGCCCGCGCCAAAGGCGCCAGACACGAGCCTGCCGCCGCACACCACGCCGCCGCCGACGCCCGTGCCCAGCGTGACCATCACGAAGCTCGACAGGTCGCGCGCGGAGCCCTGCCAGAGCTCGCCCAGCGCGGCCGCGTTGGCGTCGTTCACGAAGGCGAGCGTCGCGTTGGCGAACTCGTGCTTGATGGCCTGCTTCAGGCCGTCCGGGTCGAGCCTGATGTTGGGGAGCATGCCCACGCGGCCTTGGTCGTCCACGGGCCCCGGGATGTCGAGGCCCACCGCCGTCACGTCGTCGGGCAGGTAGCCGCCGCCCACCACGAGGGCGTTCAGGCCGGAGCACACCTCGGCGAAGGCCTTCTCGTCGTCGATGGCGCCCGTCGGGATCTTCCTCACGTCCAGGAGCTTGCCCTCCGGCGTGAACAGGCCTGCCTTTATGCTCGTACCACCAACGTCAATTCCCAGGACGCAACTCATGGGCACTCCTTCCCGAGGCGGGCGCACGCCTGCCAGACGCGATCTTCTCCTCCCCAAAGTATCGCGCAACGCACGGCCGCACTCGCCCAGAATCGCCAGCCGTCGCCGTGCGAGGCCCCCAGTGCGGCGCGCACGCCCCCGCCGCGCGTGGGCGTCCCGTCGAAATGCAACCACTCGCGGCTCACGTGCAGCGCCAATACCGCTAGACTTGTGCATCAGTAGCACCCAAGCCACGGCGCGCGTCCACCCACGTGGCGCATGCCGCGCAGCCAAGGAGAAGAACATGGCATCAGATGATTCCAAGCGCAAGCCCGACGCAAGAAGGTCCGCGGGCACGGGCGCAGTTCCCTCGTTCCTGAGCTTTTTCGCGCACCAAGACAAGTACGAGGACCCGGCGCCCGTCGTCGACGGCGAGCCGGTCGACGACGGCGACATCAAGATAGAGCGCGGCCCCAACCTGGACGAGCAGCAGGCCACGGCACAGTCCCAGCCCGAGGGCGACCAGGCCACCGAGCAGCAGAAGCCGCTCGGCGCGGCGGACGCCGTGGAGCGGATGTACCGCCAGGAGGTCGCGAGCGCCGGCTCCGCCCCCGCCGCGGACGGCACCGCCCCCGACAGGCAGAAGCCCTCCCCCGCGCCCCAGCCCAACGACGGCCGCGAGGCCATCGGCAAGCCCAGGCGCCCGGCACCGGCCGCCATCAGCAACCCCAAGGAGGACATCGCCGCCCTCGACGACCTGGAGCGCCACCTGTACGCGCACCGCTACGCGCGCATCGGCATCTCGTGCTACGGCCCCTCGATCGACCCGGCAAAGGCCGTCGCGGACCGCGGCGAGGCCCAGGCCATCCTGGAGCAGGAGGACAAGGAGCTCCTCTGCAACCCGGAGACGGGCGCCCTTCTGGACCGCCTCAAGGCCATGCCGGACCTCCTGGACGATACGCGCAAGGCGCAGGTCAAGGTCCTCTCGCGCGACCGCGAGCAGATGGTCGGCGTCCCGGACGACCTGCAGATGGAGCACACGCGGCTCCTCGCGCAGGCAAGCAGCGTCTGGCACCGCGCCAAGGCAGCCAACGACTTCGCGTCGTTCGAGCCCTACCTCGACCGCCTGGTCGCCTCCGCCAAGGAGATCGCCCGCCACCAGAACCCCAAGGCCGACCCGTACGACGTCTGGCTCGACCGCTTCGAGCACGGCTGCGACCGTAGGTTCTACGACGAGTTCTTTGGCCAGGTCAAGGGCATCGTCGTGCCGCTCTATGCGGAGATCAGGCGCATCGGCTGGCAGCCGGACCGCTCCGTGATCGAGGGCCGCTTCGACGAGAGGCGCCAGTGGGCGCTCGCGAGCGACCTCGTGGACCTGGAGGGGCTCGACCGCGACGCGCTCTTCGTCACGTCCACGGAGCACCCGTTCTCGGACGCGCTCACGACCAACTACGCCATCATCGCGGCGCACGTGTACGAGAACGACGTCGTCTCCAACGTGTTCACGATGCTGCACGAGGGCGGCCACACGCTGTACGAGTGCGGCGTCAACCCCGCCTACAACTACACGTCGCTCAAGGGCGGCACCTCCGCCGGCATGCACGAGGCGCAGTCCCGCTTCTTCGAGAACTACGTGGGCCGCAGCCGCGCCTTCGCAGGCCCGCTGCTCAAGGCCATGGCCAGCCACTTCCGCGGACAGCTGGGCCGCGTCACGCCCAACCAGCTCTACCTTGCCGTCAACCGCGCCGAGGGCGGGCTCATCCGCACGGAGGCCGACGAGCTCACGTACCCGCTGCACGTCCTCGTGCGCTACGAGATCGAGCAGATGCTCTTCTCGGGCCAGATAACCGCAAAGGACGTCCCGGCCGTCTGGGGCGAGAAGTACCAGGAGTACCTGGGCGTGACCGTCCCGGACGACACGCACGGGTGCCTGCAGGACTCGCACTGGTCCGACGGCCTCTTTGGCTACTTCCCCACGTACGCGCTCGGCAGCGCCATCGGCGCGCAGCTGCGCCACCAGATGATCTCGGAGGGGATGGACTGGGAGGGCCTGCTCTCGCAGGGCAACCTCGCGCCCATCCGCGAGTGGCTGCGCACCCGCATCTGGCAGTACGGCCGTGCCAAGGACTCCTCGGAGCTCATCCAGAACGCCTGCGGCAAGCCGTTCGACGCGTCGTACTACACGGACTACCTGCTCCAGAAGTTCTCCGCTATCTACGGCATCAGGCTCCCCGAGGCCGAGCCCGAGGGCGAGGCCTAGCCGTGCGGGCGTGCCTGCAGCGCGTGAGCGGGGCATCCGTCACGGTCGACGGGAACCTCGTGGGAAGCTGCGGCCGCGGCTTCCTCGTCCTTCTCGGCGTGGGACCGCGCGACACGGAGCGCGAGGCACGGCTCCTGTGGGAGAAGATCCACCACCTTCGCGTGTTCGACGACGCCGACGGCAAGATGAACCTCTCGCTCGAGCAGGTCGACGGAGAGGTGCTCGTCGTGAGCCAGTTCACGCTCTACGCGGACTGCCGGCGCGGCAGGCGCCCCTCCTTCACGGACGCCGCCCCGCCCGAGCTGGGCGAGCGCCTGTACGAGCGCTTCCTCGATATCGCCGCCGCCGACTGCCGGCACGTGGGCCACGGCACGTTTGGCGCGGACATGCAGGTCAGCCTCACAAACGACGGCCCCATAACCATCTGGCTCGACACCGACGAGCTCACTAGACCCAGGAGGTAGCGCATGAGCAAGTTCGTAAAGGAGTTCCGGGAGTTCATCAGCCGCGGCAACGTGATGGACATGGCCGTCGGCGTCATCATCGGCGGCGCGTTCACGGGCATCGTGACGTCGCTCACGGACAACATCATCAACCCGCTCATCACGTTCCTGACGGGCGGAGGCACGGAGATCTCGGGCCTCGTGGTCCCCGGCACCAAGATCGACTTCGGCGCCTTCATCAGCTCCGTCATCAACTTCCTCATCGTGGCGTTCATCGTGTTCTGCCTCGTCAAGAGCGTCAACCGCCTCAACGAGGCCACGGCCAAGCTCACGCATGCCAAGAAGGAGGAAGAGGAGGCCGCGGCGCCCGTGTGCCCGCACTGCCTGGAGGAGGTCAAGGCCGGCGCCACGCGCTGCCCGCACTGCGGCGGCGAGATCCCCGGCGGCGCCAAGGTGCGCTCCTAGCCGGCGACGCCGTCGGCGCCCGGCCGGCGCTACGCCCTGACGACCACCTGGCCGCCATCCACGTACGTCCCAAAGAGCTCGTCCGCCACGTCGCGGGCGAGCTCGTATTCGTTGGAGCGGAAGAGCGCGAGCACCACGAGGTCGAACCGGGGCGAGAGGGACGCGAGCTCCCGGATGGCGACCTCGAGCCCCTCCTCGAGCGGGTACCCGTAGACGCCGCAGGATATGGCCGGAAACGCGATGGACCTGTCGCCCAGCCGCAGCGCGAGCTCGCCGGAGCGCCGGTAGCACGACTCCAGCTCGCGCCGGCACCGCTCCGCGCGCGAGGCGCTGTAGACGGGCCCCACGGTGTGGATCACGTGGCGCGCCCAGCTGATGTCGTAGGCGCCCGTGGCCTTGGCCTCGCCGGTGGTGCATCCGCCCAGCGTGCGGCACTCCTCCAACAGGCGCGGCCCCGCGGCGCGGTGGATGGCACCGTCGACCCCGCCCCCGCCCAGGAGCGTGTGGTTGGCGGCGTTGACGATGGCGTCGACCCGCTGGTCGACCACCGACCCATGCACGAGCCTAAGCGTCGTCACCACCGTCCTTCTCGCGCGCCTCGCGCTCGCGGCGCATCTCCCACTCGCGCCGCTTCTCGGGCGTGGCGTCCGTGGGCCTGAGGAACTGCCTGCAGATGTTGTCCGTGCGCAGGTACTCCTTGCCCCACGGGTCCGTAAGCGGCACCAGGTCGCGCGGCTGCTCCGCAAAGAACATGTCGGGCTTGGTGTACACGTGCGGGTCGGCCAGGGTGTAGCCGCGGCTGCACGCGCCCTGCCACTTGCCCAACTCCTTGTTGTACGAGAACGAACTGAAGATGCAGTCCGAGCAGTGCAGGCCTATCGACATCTTGATTCCTTCCTGCCGGCGCCGGCGGGCAGCGCCCGCCGTGGCACCGCATACGGTAGCCCTTGGGACCCCGCATTTCCAGACCCGCGCCCGCGCGCGGCGGCACGCGGTCGAAAGGCTCCCCCGGACCGCCCCGCAAAGCGCCTATGCTAGTTTCTACCCAGGTTCGCC
>NZ_JBJEHW010000134.1:0-45429 GCF_051876455.1 Parafannyhessea sp. | reverse complement strand
GCGAGGTCGGTGTCGACCATCACGTTGCGGCGGCTGCCCAGCAGTAGGTAGCAGCGCGTCCGTCCGTACGCAAGGGGAATGTACTCGTCTGCCATGGCGCCTCCCGCAATCCGTCGCCCCGGCCGGTCCAGGGCGGCGCAGGGGAAGCGTACCCCATCCGACCCGTTGTGTCGCGCGTGTGAATTCCAAATAATTCTAACCCCCTTAGCAAAATGCCCGTGCGCAGGGGTATGCTCTTCTCCGTTAGCTAAGGGACTTAGCAAAAAGGAGAGGGACGTGGAGGACGAGAAGTTCGAGTGCCCCGGGACGGACGCGGATGCCGACCGTGACGGCGCGTACGAGGAGCTCGCGCACGAACTCATGACGGAGGGGCGCAGGCTGCGGCTCTACATGGGTGCCGCGGCGCGTCGCTGGGACGGTCGCGGTCGGAAGGACGCGATGCACGTGCTGCACCACGCGGGCGGCGAGCTCACTGCGGGCGAGCTCGCGCGCAGGTGCCGCGTCTCGACGGCGCGCATGGCGCAGACGCTCAACCAGCTGGAGGAGGCCGGGTACGTCACGAGGACGCGGAGCGCGAGCGACCGGCGTCAGACGATCGTGCGCCTGACCGAGTCGGGGGAGGCGAAGCTCCGGGAGTATTTCGCCGATGTGACGCGCTTCACGGCCATCGTGCTGGGCCGGCTGGGCGAGAAGGACTCCCGCGAGTTCGTGCGCCTGTTCGGTCGCCTGGCGGACGCCGTGCGCGACGTCACGGGCGAGGGGGATGATGCCGAGTGAGTCTGGTAAGGCTTCTGCGCGGGCATGGCCGCGAGGTGGCGGCGGTGCTTGCGCTGCTCCTGGTGCAGTCGCTGTGCGAGCTGTCGCTGCCGCGCTACATGTCCGCCATCGTGAACGTGGGCGTCGTGGGCTCCAAGGCCGGAAACATGTCCTACCTGGGCCACATGGCCCTTGTGATGTTCGGCTTCTGCGTGGGCTCGCTCGTGGCGGGCGCGCTCTCGGGCCTCGTCGCGTCGCGCGTCGCGGCCGCGGTGTCGCGCGACCTCAGGCACGACGTCTTCAAGAAGGTCATGTCCTTCTCGCCCGCGGAGGTCACGCGCTTCTCGCAGTCGTCGCTCATCACGCGCTGCACCAACGACGTGCAGCAGATCCAGAACATGATCGTCATCATGCTGCGCATGGTCGTGTTCGCGCCGATCATGGGCGTCGTCGCCGTGGTGCAGGTGCTCACCATGGGCGGCGGCCTGGTCTGGATCGTGGGTGCCGCGCTCCTGGCCGTGCTGGGGGTCGTGGCGGTGCTCTTCTCGCTCACGATGCCGCGCTTCAAGGTCATGCAGTCGCTGGTCGACCGCGTGAACCTCCTTGCGCGCGAGATGCTCGACGGCATCATGACCATCCGCGCGTTCGGTCGCCAGGGCCACGAGCTCGAGCGCTTTGACGCGGCCTCGGGCGACCTGCGCGACGCGCAGCTCTTCGTCAACCGCGCCATGACGCTCATGATGCCGCTCATGATGCTCGTGATGAACGTCTCCACCGTCGCCATCGTGTGGTTTGGCTCGCACGGCGTCGCGACGGGCGCCATGCGCGCGGGCGACGTGATGGCCTTCATCAGCTACGCCATGATGATCGTGATGAGCTTCCTCATCGTGTCGATGGTCGCCGTCATCCTGCCGCGCGCCGAGGTCTCCGTCGGCCGCGTGCGCGAGGTCCTCTCCGTCGAGCCCGCCGTGCGCGAGCCGGAGCGCCCCGTCGCGCCGGCGGCGGACGCCCCGCGCGGACAGCTGCGCCTCGACCACGTGAGCTTTCACTACCCCGACGCCGAGGGCGACGTCGTGAGCGACGTGAGCCTCACCGCGGCGCCAGGCAGGGTCACGGCCATCGTGGGCTCCACGGGCTCCGGCAAGTCCACACTGGTGCAGCTGATCCCGCGCCTGTACGACCCCACGGCCGGCTCCATCACGCTCGACGGCGTCGATCTGCGCAAGATGTCGCTGGCCGACCTCCGCTCCCGTGTGGGCTACGTGTCCCAGCAGGGCTTTCTGTTCTCCGGGACCATCGGCTCCAACGTCGCCTTCGGCCTGCCTGACGCGGCCCCCGAGGCCCCGGCGGGCGAGAAGGGCGCGACGGGCGAGAAGGACGCCTCCCGCGAGCAGGTGCTCCTCCGCGCTGTCGAGGTGGCCCAGGCGTCCGAGCTCGTGTCCCAGAAGGAGGGCGGCCTGGACTCGCCCATCACGCAGGGCGGCACCAACGTGTCCGGCGGACAGCGCCAGCGCCTGGCCATAGCCCGCGCGCTCGCGACGCATCCCGAGGTCCTGGTGCTGGACGACTCGTTCTCCGCGCTGGACTACGCAACGGACGCGCGCCTGCGCCAGGCGCTCGCCCGCGACTGCGCGGACACGGCCGTCGTGGTCGTGGCACAGCGCATCGCCACCGTCATGGGCGCGGACCAGATCGTCGTGCTGGACGAGGGGCGCGTCGTGGGGCGGGGCACGCACGAGGAGCTCCTGCGCGACTGCCCGGAGTACCTGGAGATTGCCAAGAGCCAGCTGAGCGCCAAGGAGCTCGGCCTCGAGGGGGATGAGTAGCGTGGCAGAAAGAACGCAGCAGCCCAGGAAGCCGATGCGGCCCCACGGCCCGGGGAGCCGCATGGCGCCGGGCGAGAAGGCCAAGGACTTTGGCGGCACCATGCGCAAGCTCCTGCACTACATGGGCGTCTACCGCGTGGGGCTCGTGGCCGCGGTCGCGCTCGCGATCGCGTCCGTGCTCTTCTCGGTCGTGGGGCCAAAGGTCCTGGGCGGCGCCACCACGGAGGTCATCCGCGGGGCGCAGGCGGCCGCGGCCGGCAAGGGCGGGATCGACTTCGGCCTGATTGCCCGTGCGCTCATGTGGCTGCTTGGCATCTACCTGGCGAGCGCCGCCGCCTCCGGCGCGCAGAGCTGGATCATGACCGGCGTCACGCAGAAGGTCGTGTACCGCATGCGCGGCGAGATCGCGGACAAGATCTCGAAGGTGTCGCTCTCGTACTTCGACGGCGGCGCCATATCCAAGGGCGACGTGCTCTCGCGCATGACCAACGACGTGGACACGCTGAGCCAGTCGCTCAACCAGGGACTCGTCCAGCTCGTGACCTCCGTCACGCAGGTCGTGGGCGTCGCGGTGATGATGCTCTCGATCTCCGTGCCGCTGGCGGGCGTCACCTTCGTGACGCTGCCGGTCTCGGCCGCGATCCTGGGCGTGCTCATCAAGTGGTCGCAGCGCTACTTCCGCCAGCAGCAGGAGCAGCTCGGCGCCGTGAACGGCCGCGTGGAGGAGGACTTCTCCGGCCAGGTCGTGATCCAGGCCTTCAACCAGGGCGAGCGCGCCGTGCGGAACTTCGACCGCGAGAACGACCTCCTGTACGAGAGCGCGTGGAAGAGCCAGTTTCTCTCCGGCCTCATGCAGCCGCTCATGAACCTCGTGGGCAACATGGGCTACGTGGCCGTCGTGGTCGTGGGCGCGGGCCTGGCCGTCTCGGGCGCCATCCAGCCAGGCGACATCCAGTCGTTCATCCAGTACGTCAAGAACTTCACGCAGCCCATCACCCAGCTCGCGACCGTGTCCAACGTGCTGCAGCAGATGGCCGCGTGCGCGGAGCGCGTGTTCGAGTTCCTGGAGGCCCCCGAGGAGCCGGAGACCGCCGCGCTCGACCCCGCCACGGGCAATCCGGTGGAGAAGATCGGCGGCTCCAAGGGCGAGGTCACGTTCGACGACGTGTCGTTTGGCTACCTGCCCGGGCAGACGATCATCCACGACTTCAGCGCGGACGTGGAACCCGGCCGCACCGTGGCCATCGTGGGGCCCACGGGCGCCGGCAAGACGACGCTCATGAAGCTGCTGCTCCGCTTCTACGACGTGGACGGCGGGGCGCTCCGGGTCGACGGGCACGACGTGCGCGACGTGGCCCGCGAGGACCTGAGGCAGAACTTCTCCATGGTCCTTCAGGACGCCTGGCTCTTCAAGGGAACCATCCGCGAGAACATCCGCTTCGGCCGGCTCGACGCCACGGACGAGGAGGTGGAGGCCGCGGCGCGCTACGCCCACTGCGAGCACTTCATCAAGTCGCTGCCCGGCGGCTACGACTTCGAGCTGGACGAGGGCGCCACGAACGTGAGCCAGGGACAGCGCCAGCTGCTGACCATCGCGCGCGCCGTCCTGGCCGACCGCCCGATCCTCATCCTGGACGAGGCGACCTCCAACGTCGACACGCGCACGGAGTGGCGCATCCAGCGCGCCATGGACAAGCTGATGGTCGGCCGCACGAGCTTCGTGATCGCGCACAGGCTCTCGACCATCAAGAACGCGGACTCGATCCTGGTGCTGCGCGACGGCGACATCGTGGAGAAGGGCACGCACGAGGAGCTGCTGGCCCGTGGCGGGTTCTACGCCCAGCTGTACCAGTCGCAGTTCGAGGAGGTCGCGTAGGCGAGAAGAACCGCCTGCGCACCTGCGGGCGCAAAATGCCCGAAGGCAATCAAAACTTGAAGTTCGACAACGATTGGGGCGCCTCCCGCGCAGCATGCGGGAGGCGCCCCTGTGCGTTCGCTACGCAGATCATACCGTCGTTATGGCTCGAGCCACTGCCTCGGGTCGTAGCCGTGCTCCTTGAGGGCGCTGCACAGGTAGTCGATGCGTGTGGGCTCGACCTTGATGAGGTGGAGACGCGAGCGCAGCTTGTCGAGCATGTTGGCAGGGATGCCCTTCTCGGCCGCCGCCTTGGCGAACTCGGGGCTGCCTGGGTCCACGATCGTCACCGTGCCGGTTACCTGGGCGCTCTCGAGCTTGCCGAAGCCGGAGTAGGGCTCGAAGACGGCGAGGCTCACGTTTGTGTTGCGCCTGAGCGCGCGGAACTTGAGCCCGCCCTCCGAGAAGATCCAGAACGCGCCATCGCGGTAGGCGTACTCGAGCGGCGTGCAACGCACGAAGTCGCCCGCCCCGCAGGCGAGCGCACAGGTGTTGTGCGAGGAGAGGAAGCCGTCGACCGCCTTCCGCAGCTCGTCTTGCGGCATCCTTTTGGAATCCGCCTCGCGGCTGGTCCAGTACGTCTCGGCCTCGTCGAACTCTTGCGGTGTCATGGCGTCACTTCCATCCAGACGGTGCCCATTGGCTTGATTCTAGTTTTCCGGGCCGACTCGATTCGAATGATTGGGTATCCGGCGCGTGTACAATGGCCAAAACCAAACGAGGAGGACGCATGGCAGAAACGCCCAAGGACCATGTCGCGTTGGAGCTCGCGATGTTCGAATACGACCGTCTGGACCCAAAGAGGATCCAGCACTTCGTGAAGGTGCACGCGCTGACGCGCACGATCGCGCTCGCGGAGGGCATGGACCCTGACCAACGCTACGTTGTGGAGGCTGCCGCCCTGGTGCATGACATCGGCATCCACGAGAGCGAGCGCGTCTACGGCGATTCGATTGGCACCCACCAGGAGGAGCTTGGGCCAAAGGAGGCCCGTCCCATGATGGAGCGCCTGGGTTACGCGCCCGAGGTGGTCGACCGCGTGTGCTGGCTGGTGGCCCACCATCATCACTACGCCGGCGCGCACGACGATGACCTGCAGGTGCTCATCGAGGCCGACATGCTGGTTAACGTGTACGAGGACTCCGAGGACGACGTCGACGCGCGCCGCCGCATGGCGGAGTCGCTGCGCGAGCGAGTGTTTCGTACCAAGACGGGGCTCAAGCTGCTCGAGGCGCAGTTCATCTAGGTCTTTGCTCCAACCCAAGCAAAAGCGGCGACCGTCTTGTGGCGGCCGCCGCTTCTTGCTTTCTGGCGATGTTGCCGGGTAGGCGACCCGGACTTCTTGCTAGAGGCCCTGAATCTGACAGGAGCGCATGGTCTCGAGTGCGGCCTCGTGCTTTTGGGGCGTCACTCCGGCGCAGCATGTGGGGTCGACGCTGATCCTCACCTCAGGAAGCGCTGCCTTGAGGAGAAGGGCGTTCGACACCACGCAGATGTCCGTGCAGAGCCCGACGAGCTCGATCTCAAGCTCGTCCCTCTGCGCCAGCTCGGCCATCAGGTGCGCCAACCTAACGGACCCAAACGTGGGCTTGTCTATCACGTTCTCTGGCGCAACGAGCTCCGCGACCTCGTCGCGAAGCTGCCAGCCCTCGGTGCCCTTGATGCAGTGGGGGACGGGCAGGTACTTGCCCTCCTGCGTGTCGAGGTAGCTCTGGGGGTGCGTGTCGCGCGTTGCGAAGACGTCCGCCTTTGGATAGCCCTTCATCTTCGCGACGACGTTCGGCACAATTGCCTGCGCCTCCGGCGTGCCCAGCGCGCCATCGATGAAGTCGTTCTGCATGTCGACTACGACGAGAATCTTCCTCATGCCTTTCGCCTCCGTAGCAAGCGGCCCGGGTGTCCGGGCCGTGAGGTGCCTCCTGTGCTTGCTGACAGTCTAGAGAACTGCTTGGGCTACGACAGCTTGATCTTCTCGACGTCCTTGCGGCTGGTCTCGCGGTAGATCGAGAACTTATGGCCGATCACCTGGACGACCGTGGCGTTGGTGAGGCGGGCGAGCTCGTCTGCCGCCTCGCGGGTGTCAAGCCCGGAGGTTCCCTGCACGGTGCACTTGACGAGCTCGTGCGCCTCGAGCTCCTGCTCGGCGGTGCCGATGACGGCCTCGACGCCTGCCTTGCCGATGGAGATGGTGGGCTTGAGCTGGTTGCACATGCTTCGCAGCTGGCGGATCTGGCTTCCGGTGAGCTTCATTCGGGTCTCGCTTTCACGTGGTTGTCTGGCGCGCGGCGCCAGGGGTGTGCTGATAACCAGAGAACCATACCGCATTGGGTCCTTTACCTGCGTTGATAGCCATGAATTCCGCAATTGCGCCACGACGTGACGCCCAGGGGCCTAAGAGGCCCTTGCTGTGGAGCGGTCCCTACCAACCACGAGTCCCACGAGAAGGACCGCGATGCCAAAGAGAGCGCATATTCCCACGTCAGCCAGGAGGGACCCCACGGCGGCAGACGTGACCGTCTCCATGTTGGAGGCGCCCTCGATGGCGAGCGTCGTCCAGTAGGCGGGCGTGAAGTGCGCTATGGCAATCAGGCTGTCGGGTAGGAGGGACAGGCCCGTCCAGGCTCCACCGAGGAAGGAGAAGGCCATTCCGAAGATGTTGGCTACTGCGTTCGAGGCGTTTTCCGAGAAGCCGATCTGGCCGATGAGGAAGCCCACGGCTGCGGAGAACAGGCTGTACGAGAGCTCCGCGGCGCCAACCGGTGCGAGCTGCGTGGGCTCGTGGACGGTGGCGTCCTGTCCAAGGAAGAGGACCTGCAGACCAAAGTTCCAGGCCCATGCCACGAGCGCGATGGTCAGGCATGCTGCGAGCAGCGAGGCGCTCCTGGTCCGTGCGGGCTGCGATGAGGCCGCACGCCGACGGGCCACCTCGGGCTTGTTGAGCGACTGCATGAGGACCGCGATGACGACGGTGACGCTTGCGAAGATCGAGTACGACGAGAACTCGGCCGCCACGCGAAGCGAAGACGGGAGCGGAGTGGCCTTGCTCTTGACGACGCCCACGCTCACGTTTCCCTGCCAAGCGCCGTTGGCTGCGGACACGACGTCTTCCTGGCTTCCGCCCAAGGTTGCTGCCATGTTGTAGAGCATGTTCGAGTAGCTGGATGCCGTGAGTTCCACAAGGCGCCCCTTGCCCGAGCTGAACGAGACGGACGAGCTGAGTGCGGGGGCTTTCTTGCCGGCCTTTGCGGCAGCCATGAGCTCTTCTCCCCATCCCTTGGGAATCACGAGGAGGTACGAGACGTAGTCCCTGGCTATGGCATCTTGTGCCGCGCGCTTGCCGTTGCCAATCTGCACCTTGTCGTTCCCCGCGTAGACGCGGGAGGAGAGCGCCTTCGAGAGCTCCGATCCGTCATGGTCCACCACGGCGACGTTCGCGGCGGTCGGCTTGAACGTCGCGGTCGACCCCGAATGGGTGAGCATGCCGATGGTGAGCCCGATGGCGGACATGAGCACAAGGTAGATGACGATGTAGATGCGATGGGAGAGGACGATCCTCATGCATGTCTTATAGCCGCCCATGGGAGATCCTCCTCATGCGAAGGGCCGCAATTGCCAGGAAGATGACGGTCATGACGAGAAGTGCGGCGATGCTGGAGAGAAACGGTCCGTACGAGTCGTAGTACAGGAGGGAGTAGAAGCAGTTCGTCATCTGCCAGAGGGGGTTTGCGTGTGCGAGGCCGGGTACCGCGGCTTCGACGGAGTCGGCGATTAGCTGTGACGCAGTGCCGTACAGGCCGGTGAAGAGCGAGAGGAGGCAGGTTATTCCCGATATCATTCCGCCTTCCATGTGGGGAATGGTGCCAAGCATCGCACCGGCGGCACAACCGGTGAGCGAGGACGCTGCGGTTGCCAGAAGAAGCGGGGCGGCACCGGTGCCAAAGTCGACGTGTGCCACGAGCGCCATGAAGAGAAGTGCGGCGAGCATGCACGCGAACTGGCAGAGCCACGAGCCGAGCAGTGTTCCGACGAGCATGCGCCAGCGCGGGGTGGGCGAGACGGACTGACGGGCTCCGACGGCGCTTGCCGTTGGCTGCAGCCTTTGGACGCTCAACATGGCGGCAGACGCACCGATGCCGGCGGTCATTGCGAGGAGCGAGAAGTAGTACCTCACGTCCGGGTCGGGTGCGTTCTTGGTGAGGGCGAGCCGCTTGATCGAGACGCCGTCGCTTGAGGAGAAGTCGACCGGCGCGCTGCCTGCGTAGGCGGCCGTCGACATGACGGCGATCGTGGCGTTCCTTGCGTGCAGATAGGAGTTGAGCGCGGAGGCGAGAATCGTGGTGGGAAGCGAGCCGTTCGCGCCCAGGCTCCTCTGGCCGACGTGGAGGGAGATTCGTCCCGATTCGTCCACCGTGAGGTATGAGTCGATCTTCTCGTCCGCGATTGCCTTGCGCGCAGACGCCTCGCTGTCAAAGTAGCTTAGCTTTACGATCCCGTTCTTGTTGGAGGCCAAGGAGATCGAGCGGAGCGTCTGTCGCAGACCTTGCTCAGAGTCGAACGCGTCGCTCCGCACGACACCGAGGTCCGACCCGACTGCCGAGTAGGCGGTCTTGAGCCCGGAGAACATTCCCATGAAGATGCACGTGAGGACGATGGGGAAGAGAAGGGCCCAGAGCAGCATGGACTTGTCCCTCAGAAGCGAGAGGACGGTTGTCTTGAAGCTTGCGAGCATCACTCCTCCTTTCAGGCCTCGTCGCGAAGGGCGCGCCCGGTGATCTCAAGGAAGACGTCGTTCAGCGTGGGCGGCTCCGAGAGCACGCGACCATAGGGGACGCCATCCTTCGTCAGGGCCTCGAGAACGTCGGAAAGGTTGTGCTCGCCATTCAGGCATTGCATGCGGAGCATCCCACCCTCGAACGTCGCCTGCCTCACGCAGGGTATTCTCCTGAGGTCCTCGAGCACCTGGTCCGTGGGCTCGCTGGTCTCGATGGAGATCTTCTCACCAGTTCCGATCATGGCCTTGAGCTCGTCGGGAGTGCCGCTTGCGACCGTGCGGCCGTGGTCCATGATGAGGATCCGCTTGCAGAGCCGCTCGACCTCCTCCATGTAGTGGGAGGTGTAGATGATGGTCGCGCCCTCCCTGTTGAGCTTCTCGATCCCACTGAGGATGGCCTCGCGGCTCTGCGGGTCGACGGCGACCGTGGGCTCGTCGAGGATGATGAGGGAGGGGTCGTGTGCGATGCCGCATGCGATGTTGAGTCTGCGCAGCAATCCGCCGGAGAGCTTCTTGGGCCTGAACTTCTCGAACTTCTGAAGCCCCACGAACTCGATGGCCCTGTCGACCAGCTCGCGCCTCTGCGTGCGGTCGCTCACGTAGAGGGCGCAGAAGCTGTCGATGTTCTCGCGAACGGTGAGCTCGTCGAACACCGCGACCTCCTGCGGGACGATTCCGATCCGGCGCTTGAGGTCGTAGCTCGTCGGCCGCATCGGCTTGCCGAAGACGCTGATGTCACCGTGGTCATAGCTGAGTAGCTGCAGGATGCAGTTTATGGTGGTCGTCTTGCCCGACCCGTTTGGGCCGAGCAGGCCGAAGGCCTCCCCGGCCGCAATGTCGAACGACAGATGGTCGACTGCGACGAGCTCTCCGTAGCGCTTCACGAGGTTCTCGACGTGGACCGCAGGCGCGTTGCCGCGAGTCTGACCCTTGTCCTTCTCGCCCGTTGCTTCCTTCATGATGGATCCTCAATCTGGAGGTTGCCTTTCTGGTGGCTTTCATTTTTCCATCCTGCGCGACCCGGCGGGAGTGACGTTTGTCACTACTTTCCCGCGCCATGTGGCCACGGGGATGACATTTGTCATCACTTGGAAAAGGCCAGTTCGTGAGTGGTGCGCGGGACCGTTTGCGACCCTATACTGTCCGCATGGAGAGACTGGGGGACAAGGGCTTGCTGCTGCTGGCTTCGATCGCGTTCGTTGCCGGCTCGAGGGACGCGACGGCCGTCACGGTTGTCGCGCTGCTCCTCTCCGTGTGCGTGAGCGCCGCGTTCGAGCTGGCGGTGGAGAAGGCGTCTCTTCCGGCTTCCGTTGCCGAGGTGGCTGCCGTCGCCCTGGCGGCGTTCGTCCCTGGGGCGTACGTGACGTTGCCGCTCGTCTGCTACGACCTCCCGCGCCTGCCGTGGCGCGCGACGCGTGCGCTGGCGCCCGTTGCGGCGCTGTGTGCCACGTTGTCCTCGGGACTCGCCCTTGCGCCGGGGGTGGGACTCGTCGCGGTCTCAGCGCTCGCTTCGCTCCTCTCGCTCAGGTGCATGGCGCAGCTGGAGGAGCGGAGGGAGCTGCACTGTCTGAAGGACGACCTTGAGGATAGGATCGCGCTGCTGAGGGAGAAGAACGCCGAGCTCGAGGATGCGCGGGAGTTCGAGTCGCGGGCGGCCACGCTTGCGGAGCGCACGAGGATCGCACGGGAGATTCACGACTCGGTGGGACACCTCCTCACGCGTCTCGTCTTGCAGGTGGAGGCGCTCAAGGTGGTGCGACGGGATGACCCTTCGGCGCTCGAGGACCTCGGAGTGATACTCGACGGTCTGAACGAGGCGACCTCCTCGATGCGCAGGAGCGTCCACGCGCTTGAGGACTCTGGCGTCGACGTCTCCGTCGGGCTGCACGGCCTCGCCGCCTCGAGTGGCATACGGGACGTGGCCGTTGACTGCGGCCTTGATGCCGAACCGCCTGCCGAGGTCGGCCGCTGCATCCTGGCGGTATCCCGCGAGGCGCTCACCAATGCGGCCCGCCATGGGCATGCCGACCAGGTTCGCGTTCGCGTGGGCTCGTTGCCGGGGCTGTGGCAGGTCAGGGTCGCGAGCAACGGAATGGTGCCGGTGGACGCGACCGGACTCGAGGAGCGGGGCATGGGGCTGAGGTCCATGCGTGAGAGGGTGGGCGCGCTCGGCGGCACCCTCAGCGTGAGGGTCGAGGAGCTTGATGGGACGCGCTGGTTCGTGGTCTTTGCGACGATGCCGCGCCACGTCACGCTGGGGGAGGTGGCCTGATGAGGGTCGTGGTCGTTGATGATGACCGCATTGTGGTCCGCTCGCTGGCGACCATCCTGGGAGCGGAGCCTGACATCGAGGTAGTCGGCCAGGGGCTCGACGGGCACGAGGCAGTCGAGCTCTTCCCCCTGCTTGATCCGGACGTGGTCCTCATGGACATACAGATGCCAGGCGGTGATGGCCTTTCGGCGGCAGAGGAGATGCTCTCGCTTCGTCCTGACGCGCGAATCGTCTTTCTGACCACGTTCTCGGATGACGAGTACATCGTCCGCGCGCTGAGGCTTGGCGCACGCGGCTACCTCATCAAGCAGGACGTTGCGACCATCGCGCCCGCCCTCAGGTCGGTCATGCGCGGGCAGTGCGTGCTCGAGGGCGAGGTGCTGGCAAGGGCGGCACGGCTCTCGGTGGACGTGGGCGGTCCTGGCGCGGATGCGGCGACTCCGGACGAGAGCGCCTTGGCGTGCCTCTCGGAGCGCGAGCGCGAGGTCGTGCGCGCGATTGCCGACGGGATGACGAATGCCGAGGTCGCGGACAGCCTGTGCATGAGCGCGGGCACCGTACGCAACCGCATCTCGTCGATCCTCACTAAGCTCGACCTCAGCAACAGGACCCAGATTGCCGTGTTCTACCTGCGCAACTGCGTGTAGCTGTCGCGGGCCGTGTGCCTCGTCGGCCCGGTGCCTGAACGCGGACGGAAACAAAACGTTTACAAGCTGCGGGTTGCACGGATGTGCGGACATGGCCTATAGTGCGGAACAACGAACGGGGGACCGCAAGATGCGGCCGGATTCTCGAGGGGAGGTCACCACGATGTGCTTTGCTGACGTCTGCACGTCCAACAACAACTGGTGGTGGCGCAACTCTCTTTCGAACGGTCGATCGTGAGTCTCTCGCGCCATATGCCTGCGCAAATCTGAAGGACTCCGGTTTGGCCGGGGTCCTTTTCTTTTGGCTCGGGTCCATCCCGAGCTCACGCATTGGAGGAAACCATGGGAACAAAGAACCCGGCACAGCGTCGATGGCGTGGCTGACCATTGGCACCAAAGCTCGCGTAAACATAAGAACGATAACCAACACACTGGATTGAATTCATAAAAGGAGAAACTCATGGCAACCACCACCGCTTCCACCCAGCAGGCCCGCACCGTCAACGTCGCAGACCACGGCAAGCTTGACGTCCGTTCGCTCGTCCTTCTCGCCGTACTCCTTGCGGCGGGCTTCATCCTCAACTTCACGGTGGGCAAGGCGATCTCCAGCCTCACGGCCGGCATCATCAGCCCCGAGTTCATCATCTCGGCTTTCTGCCTCACGATCCTGGTCGTCAGGCCCAGCGTGCCGCAGGCGCTCGTAATCGGCCTCATCTCCGCGGCCGTCATCCAGATCACCACTACCTCGCCGTTCATCGACTTCGCGGCCGAGGGCGTCGCGGCAATGCTCATGGCGGTCATTGTCCGCACCGCGATGCGCGGCAACGCCAAGAGGTTCGTTCCCGCCATCGGCACCTTTATCACTACCGTCGTGAGCGGCTGCATCTTCATGGTCATCAAGATGGCGATGCTCGGCGTCGTGGCTCAGCTCGCCGCCGCCATGCTCCCCGTCGTGTTCGCGACCGGCGTGTTCAACGCGATCCTGGTCCAGGCGCTCTACGTGCCCATCTGCAAGGCCCTCAAGGTCGAGGCGTAGGCTGGGGCCGCGTGCGAATGACTGACCAGAATCCCATAGTCAGGCTGGATGACGTGTCCTTCTCGTATGCGCAGGCAGGCGAGAAGGACGCGCCACGCGCCCTCGACCACGTTTCCCTGAGCGTCGGCGAGGGCGAGTTCGTGGGAGTGATCGGCCCCTCGGGCGCCGGCAAGTCCACGCTCGCCGCGGCGCTTTCCGGCGCGATTCCGCACCACTACCGCGGCGAGCTCTACGGTGCGGTGTACGTTGACGGCAAGGACACCTGCGACGTGACCCTCACGGACATCAGCCAGGTGGTGGGCAGCGTCCTGCAGGACATCGACGCCCAGATGGTCGCCTCCGTGGTGGAGGACGAGCTGCTGTTTGGCCTCGAGAACTTTGGCGTGCCTCACGACCAGATCGAGGCGCGCCTGGGCCAGGCGCTCGGCACCGTGGGCATCGCGGACCTGCGCGACCGCGAGATCGCCACGCTTTCCGGCGGACAGAAGCAGAAGGTCGCCATCGCGGCGATCCTCGCGATGCGCCCGCGCGTGCTCGTGCTGGACGAGCCCACGGCCGCGCTCGACCCGGCGTCGTCGCGCCTGGTGTTCGACACGCTGCGCACCGTGCGCGAACAGGGGATCACGGTCATCGTTATCGAGCAGAAGGTCGCGCTCCTCTCGCGCTACTGCGACCGCATCGTCGTGATGGACCGCGGGCGCGTCGCGCTTTCCGGCACGCCGCGGCAGGTCTTTGGCCACGCGCGGGAGCTTCGCGATCTTGGCGTGGACAGCCCGCGCATGGCGCGCGTGCACAACAGCCTGGTGGAGAAGGGCCTCGTGGCGCCTGGCGAGCCGTGCCTCACCGTGGGCGAGGTGGAGGCGCTGGTCGAGGGCATCGTCCGGCCGCACCTTGCCGCCGGCGCGGAGCCCGGGGCCGACCTCGCGGCGGACGCGCGGCGCGACGCAGCCTTCAGGGCGAGCTCGCCCCACGCGGCGGTGCCGCGACCGCATGCGGTGGACGCGGAGCCCGTCGTGCGCGTGGAGGGCGTGGGCTTTGCCTACCCGGGGAGCGGCGCCGCGGTCGAGGACCTGAACATGGCCGTCTATCCGGGCGAGGTCGTGGGAATCGTGGGACAGAACGGTGCGGGCAAGACCACGCTCACCAAGCTCCTGAACGGCCTGCTCAAGCCTGCCGTGGGGCAGGTGCTCGTGTCGGGGCTCGACACGCGGCGCGTCCCCACCAGCCGCATCGCCGCGCACTGCGCGACGCTCTTCCAGAACCCCGACTGCCAGCTCTGCAAGAACACGGTGCTCGACGAGGTTGCCTTCGGGCTGGAGCTCCAGGGCGTCGACGCGGACGAGGCGCGGCGCCGCGCCCGCAAGGTGATAGAGAGGTTTGGGCTGCCGGAGGGGGAGTCGCCCTTCTCGCTCTCCCGCGGGCAGCGCCAGATGGTCGCGCTCGCCTCCGTCGTGGTGGTGGAGCCGGACGTGGTGCTGCTGGATGAGCCCACGAGCGGGCTCGACTACCGCGAGTGCATGACGGTCATGCGCACGGTGAGCGAGATGGCGGACGCCGGCTGCGCCGTGATCATGGTGTGCCACGACATGGAGGTCGTGAGCGACTTTGCGGAGCGCGTGGTCGTGATGGCGGACGGGCGCATCCTGGGGCGCGGCCCCACGGCGCAGGCGTTTGCGGACGGCGACCTCATGCGGCGCGCGTACGTGGAGGCGCCGCAGGTCACGCGGCTGTCGCAGGCGCTCGCGCGCGACCTCTGCCCGGAGTATGCGGGCATCAGCCAGGTATCCGGCATAGTCGACCTCACGGGGGAGCTGGTCAGTCGTGGTTAGCGTGATCGAGTACGTTCCGGGAGAAACCCTCCTGCACCGGCTGAACCCCGTGACCAAGCTCGCGGTGGCCGCGGCCATAATCGTGGCGACGTTCTGCGCGCAGACGTACGCCATGCTCGTGGCGCTGCTTGCGCTCACCTTCGCGCTGGCGGCCTACTCGCGCACCACGTCCAAGCTCGTGACGCTGCTCAAGCTCCTGGTGCCCATCGCCATCATCATGCTCCTGCTGCAGTGCGCCTTCGTGCGCGGTGGCAGGCTCGTGCTGCTGTGGATGACGACGGAGGGGCTGAGCTCATCCGGCAAGGCCTGCCTGCGCCTCTTGGGCGTGGCGCTGCCGCTCGTGCTCATGCTGAGCGTGACCAAGCTGAACGACCTGGCCAACGCCTGCGTGGAGGTGCTGCACGTTCCGTACCGCTACGCGTTCACCTTCACCACGGCGCTGCGCTTCGTGCCCGTGTTTGGCCAGCAGATGAACGCGATCATGGAGGCGCAGTGCGCCCGCGGCGTGGAGTATGACACCAGGAACCCCATCCGCAAGCTGCGCCTGATGCTGCCGCTTTGCGTGCCGCTCCTGGTGAGCAGCGTGGGCAAGACGGACGCGACGGCGCTCGCGGCCGAGCAGCGCGGCTTCTACCTGCGCACGCGCGCCAGCAGCTTCAAGCGCTACCCCATGCACGGACGCGACGCCGCCGTGCTTGTGGCGTGCGTCGCGCTCGTGGTGCTGGGGATCCTGCTGTAGGCTTGCTACGCCAGCCGCGTCCCCAGGCAGCCAAATGCAAGACAACGCGCCCTTCCGCACGGGCTTGCCGTGGGGGAGGGCGTGCTCTTCTCGCCTGCTTGCGGCTGTCTACCCGCTATGCGATGAACTCCAGGAACGCGTCCGCCTGCTTGGAGAGCGCGGCCTCGTCATCCTCGGAGAGCTCGAGCTTGCCCGAGCCCCACGACGCGCCGGACAGCGCGACGCCGGTCTCGCCTTCGCGCATGACGCTCGCGCCCACGAACTCGAGCAGCGTGTCGAGCGCCTCGCGCATCTGCGCGGTCGCGGTGCGTCCGCCGGCGCCGCTGACGGTTGCCTTGACGCCGCTGATGACCACGGAGTCGCGACCCTGGCCGGGCAGCGGGCGGCTCAGCCAGTCGACCAGGTTCTTGACGTGGCCGGGGAAGGACCCGTTGTACTGGGGCGAGAAGAACCAGACGCCGTCCGCGTCGCGCACTGCCTGGCGCACCTTGGCCACGGCCTCCTGCTCCGGGTCCTCCAGGTCCTGGTTCATGAGCGGGAGCTGGGAGTAGTCGAGCCAGCTCACGTTGGCGCGGCCGGCCAGCAGCTGCTCCGCGCGCCTTGCGAGCTGCAGGTTGAACCCGTCCCTGCGCAGGGTGCCAACCACAAAGAGGACGTTCTTCTTGTCTGCCATGATCTTCTCCTTCTTTTTATGTCTTGCCTTGCTGTCTTATATGACCCCGCTTCCGGGAGGGCCATTCTTTACGTTGCCTGCCAGCGGCGGGCACATGCGCTAGCGGTCGAGGCCAAAGGCGTAGCTCGTCATGGATATCGACCCGAGGTTGCGGACCTTGTTGAAGACCTCCGCCTCCTCTCCCTTGGCTGCGCCCAGCACGGTGAGCAGCGGCAGGTAGTGGTCGGGTGTGGGCACGGCGTAGTCCGCGTGCGGGAGTGCCTGGTAGTTGATCACGGCCTCGTCGTCGCGCGAGCGCACGGCCGCAAGCACCGCCTCGTCAAAGGCCACGTTCTGGGGCGTGCCGTCGGGGTTGTCCCAGTCCGCCTCGCGCAGGTTGTGGACCACGTTGCCGCTGCCCAGCACCACAAAGCCCTCGTCGCGCAGCGGCGCCAGGCGCGCTCCCAGGTCGTAGGCGTAGCGCGCGTCCGCCAGGCCGTTCACGCTCAGCTCGACCACGGGCACGTTGGCCTGGGGCAGCATGTGGTGAAGCGGCGTCCACACGCCGTGGTCGATGCCCCAGGTGTCATCTACCTGCACATCGTCACCCAGCAGGTCGAGCACGCGCCGCGTCAGCTCCGCGTTGCCCGCGGGGCGGTACCTGATGGCATAGAGCTCCTTGGGGAAGCCGTACATGTCGTTTACCTGCCGGGGCGTGGGGTCGCTCTGCACCAGCGTCCCGCGCGTGTACCAGTGCGCGGACACCGCGAGGATCGCCTTGGGCTCGCCCGCCAGCAGGCGCTCGCCCACGGAGCGCAGGCCGCGCGCCACCTCGTCCTCGCGCAGCGCCATCATGGGGTCGCCGTGGCCCACGAATAGGGCCGGCTGCCGAGTGGCCTCGTTCTTCTCGCCCATATGCGCCTCCTTCCAGTAAAGGTATCAAACTGATACCATGTCGTTAACTGATACTATAAGAGTGGCAAAAGCCACCCGCAAGTAGGATGTTTGTCGCGCGTAAGTATGGCGTTTCGTACCATGGCGCGCGCAAGGCAGGAGGGTCATGGCAAGGAGGAAGGCCGCGCCGGAGCGCTTTGGGGTGTGCCCGTACGTCACGGCGCAGTGGCTGCTGCAAGGCAAGTGGACGATCGTGCTGCTGCACTGCCTGAGCGACGGCACCAAGCGCTTTGGCGAGCTGCAGCGCATGATGCCGGAGCTCACGCACTCGACGCTGTCGTCGCAGCTCAAACAGCTGGAGGAGGAGGGGCTCGTGCGCCGCGAGGCGTTTGCGGAGGTGCCGCCGCGCGTGGAGTACTCGCTCACGGAGCTGGGGCGCTCGTTTGTGCCGGTGCTTCAAGACATCGAGGCGTGGGGCCAGCACTACATAGATTACCTGCACAAACGCGACGCGGGCGAGAAGGACGCGGCTACCGCCTGAGGCCGTCTACCGTCTGGCGCCCGTTGCCATGCTGTGGCCGCGCCGGTCGTAGGCGGCCATGAGCCGGGCCGACACGTACGCCGCGCCGGCCACGACGGGCAGGCTTGCCGGCGGGAAGCAGAGCGCGAGCACGAGGGTCGAGAGCAGCCACTTGCCCGTGGCGCCGGAGACCGTTGCCGCGCAGGCGACGGCCACGGCGAGCCTGGGGTCCGCGCCCGTGATGGCAGCCAGGGCAAAGCCGGCGCTCACGCCGCAGAAGATGAGCGGGAAGAACTCGCCGCCCACCCAGCCGGAGCGCACGCAGACGTTGGAGAGCACGACCTTGGCCACGGCCGTTGCCAGGAGCGTGGCGGCCGTGGCCGTCTGCCACGACGTGGAGAGCTCGTAGGTGGCGGACTGGCCCGAGAAGAGCACGTCCGGGAGCACGCAGGCCATGACGCCCAGGATCGCGCCGCAGGCGAGGGCGCGACGCATCGTCGTGCGCGCGTCCTTCTGGCCCTGCTTGGGCTCGATGCGGTCGAGGAGCGCCTTGGTCCCCTTGGAGAGCAGCGCGAGCGCGCAGCCAAGCGCAAGGCCCAGCGCCGCCGTGACGATCGCGGGGGCGTCCAGCGCCGCGTAGGGGATGGCGTCAAAGCGCGGGAGGCTCCCCGCCGGGCCAAATACATGTGCGAAGAGCGCCGCGCCCACGGCAAAGCCGAGACCCGCCGCGCCCCACAGGACGACCTTGGGGATTCGCGTGTAGCGACGGTCGGGCGTGCGGTTGCCCGGCGCCACGACGGAGAGCGCCGCCGCGAGCGGCCGGCCAGGGTCGCACACCGCCGCGACGCCGGAGCGGCGCAGGATGCGGATGCCGCTCGTGGCGAGGGCGGCCACGAGCCCCGATATGCCGGCCTCGGGACCGACGGCCCCGCCAAACGCGATGGGCAGCGCGAACAGCAGCAGCGTCTGGGCGATCGTTCCCGGCAGGCGGTAGCCGCCCTCCTTGCGGCAGCGCGCGACCACGATCGCCAACGTGTCGAGGCTGAAGCCGAGGCGCGTCGTGGCGGCGCCCACGGCGAGGCCGCCCGCCACGCACAGGGGCAGCGCCACCCAGCGGCCCGCCGCCGCGACGGCGTGGTCCCAGATCTGCTCCTGCAGCTGGTCCACGCACCACAGCGCGCCGATGCAGAAGAACCCGACCAGGAAGCCGATCGCGAGCGCCAGCAGCAGCAACGCCACGGACACGCGTGCGAGCGTGGCGCCGGTGGGCGGCTCCGTGGTGGCGTCGATCACCCGGTTGTCGTTCTTCTCGCCGTTGCCGTCGTCGCGTGTGCGCACTGGTCCCTCCCGTCGTCTGGTTCTCACCATGGTAGCGCGGGAGCGCCGAAGGGTTACCGGTTGGCTTTGCCGCTACTCGCCGCCCGGGTACATGACCATCCGCACGCCCGCCTTCTTGAGGAGGGCTATCTGCTGCTCGTCCGAGTTCTCGTCCGTCACGAGGATGTCTACCTGCTCGGCGCGACCATAGCGAAAGCTCGAGTTGGTCCCTATCTTCGTGCAGTCCGCAACTATTATGTGCATGTCCGAATGGTCGAGCATGAGCGAGTTCACGCTGGTCTCGTGCGAGACGAGCGTCGTGAGCCCGCGGTCCGCGGAGAAGCCCGAGCATCCCAGGATGGCCTTCGCGGCGTTGATGTGGCGCACGGTGGAGAGGGCGAACTCGCCCGACATGGACCACTTGGGGAGGCGGATCTCGCCGCCAGTCAGAATGACGGTGACGCCGGGCGGCGGCGTGATCTGCAGCGCCTTGCCGTTGTTCGTCACGATGGTCACGTTCTCGGCCGTGATGTGCTCTATCACGGAGAGCGCCGTCGAGCTCGTGTTGATGAAGACCGTGTCGCCATCCTCCACGAGGGTGGCCGCCTCCTCGGCGATGCTGCGCTTCGCGAGGACGGCCGAGGAGCTGATGGGGCCGCCCAGGGGGTCGATCAGCTCCACGGAGCCGTGCAGCCTGCGGACCACGCCCTTCTCCGCCAGGTAGTCGAGGTCCCTTCTGATGGTGAGCGTGGAAACGCCAAAGTCCCTTGCGAGTTCGGTGACCTTGCTGCGGCCCTGCTCGCTTAGCGCCTCCACGATCTGTGCGCGGCGACTTTCGACGATGCTCCTGGACGTGCCCATGCCAGACTCCTTGAGAAATACCGCTCAGACGAGAAAAACGACCGTTCGCCGGCGAACGGAAAACATTTGAATCATGTTCAAACGAACACGAACCCATTTTATGCTCCGCGGCATTTCGTAACAATGATTCAATTTAACGTTCAAAAGAACTTAGAAAAGCTCCAATACGAACGTTATAAACGTTAGATTCGAAAGCTGAACGCGCTCAAAACAAAATGTTTCAGCGTATTATCCGTCTTGAAAAAGAGGGCGGAAGAGCCCTCGCGACCAGAGGCTCGGAAGGGGAGCCGGGTCGTGAACCAGGCGGGAAACCGCCTTAAGGCAAACACGCCACAGGGAGGTGAACACACATGCTACTTCGTCAACTGGTTGAGCTCAAGCACTACAACTTCGTGGACGGTCCCATGGAGTGGAAGGAGGCCCTGCGCAAGGGAATCGAGCCGCTGCTCGCAGACGGCAGCGTCGAGCCCGAGTACGCGGACTGCCTGATCCAGAACGTCGAGAAGCACGGACCCTACATCGTCCTTCTCCCCGGCGTCGCAATGCCGCATGCGGTCGAGGGTGCCGTCGGAACCAATCGTGAGGCCATCAGCTTCATGCACGTGAACGAGCCGGTCCACTTTGGTGCCGAGGACGATCCCGACACCACCGCGACGATCTTCTTCACGCTCAGCGACGTCGACGCGGACTCGCACCTGCAGAACATGCAGCAGCTTGCGGCCGTCCTGTCGAACCCGGAGGTCGTCGAGCGCCTGAAGGACGCCAAGACCCCCGAGGACCTGATCGAGATTGACGCCATGGTCGGTGGCGAGTAACCGGCAGAGGAACAAGAAGTAAAGGAGAGGAAATTGGACATCTTGCTGTCAGTGGTCACTTGGTTCTCCAAGACCATCCTGTCGCAGCCTGCATGGATCATCGGCATCATCGTCGTGATCGGCTACGCGCTGCTCGGAAAGAAGTGGTATGAGGTCCTGGCGGGCTTCATCAAGGCTTCCGTCGGTTACATGATCCTGTCCGTCGGCTCCGGCGGCCTCGTGAGCGTGTTCCGTCCCATCATCGTCGGTCTCAAGGGCCGCTTCAACCTGACCGCAATGGTCATCGACCCCTACTTCGGCAACAACGCGGTCGACGCGGGCGTCAAGGCGGCACAGGCGGGAGACTTCTCGCTGGCGAACGTCTCGTTCCTCAAGGGAGCAAACATCTCGCAGTACATGCTCCTCCTCCTGTTCGCCTACATCCTCAACATCGTCCTCGTGGCCGCCAAGAAGCACACGAAGCTCCGCTCCATCTTCACCACCGGCAACGTCCAGGTTCAGCAGTCCGCAACGGCCCTCTGGCTCATCATGTTCTGCTTCCCCAACCTCGTGAGCGTTCCCGCCCTCATCCTCATGACGATCCTCCTCGGCCTGTACTGGGCCGTCGGCTCCAACCTCACCATCGGGCCGACCCAGGAGCTGACCGAGGGTGCCGGCTTCGCCATTGGTCACCAGCAGATGTTCGGCATCTTCCTCTCCTCCAAGATTGCCGGCTGGATGGCCAAGCGCGACAAGGTCCGTCACGACAAGCACCCCGAGAAGACCTCCGTCTTCGACAAGAAGCTCGAGGACATCGAGCTCCCCGGCTGGCTCTCGATGTTCAACGAGAACATGGTCTCCACCGCGCTGCTCATGACGCTCTTCTTCGGCATCATCTACATCGTCATCGGCCCCGAGTACCTCATCAAGCTCACCAAGGAGGGCACCCTCACCGGTACCGCCGCCCTCGTCGAGGGTCAGAGCTTCGTCTTCTACATCCTCTACAACTGCTTCCAGTTCGCCGTCTACCTGACGATCCTCCAGCTCGGCGTCCGCACCTTCGTCGCAGAGCTCACCGTCTCCTTCACCGGCATCTCCTCCAAGCTCCTCAAGGGCTCCGTCCCCGGCGTTGACTGCGCCGTCACCTTCGGCTTCGGCTCCACCAACGCCGTCACCATCGGCTTCATGGCCGGCGCTGTCGGACAGTTCCTCGCCATCGGCGCCCTCATCCTCATGCACAGCCCCGTCCTCGTGGTCGCCGGCTTCATCCCCCTGTTCTTCGACAACGCCGTCATCGGCGTGTACGCCAACAACAAGGGTGGCCTCAAGGCCTGCCTGATCCTTCCCTTCATCTGCGGCCTCTGCCAGGTCTTCGGCTCCGCGCTGATTGCCTCCTGGGTCAAGATGTACGCCTTCGGCGGCTACCTCGGCATGTTCGACTGGGTCACCGTCTGGCCGATCTTCACGGTCATCATGAAGTACCTCGGCTGGGTCGGCGTCGCGATCATCATCGTCTTCCTGCTTGCCATCCCGCAGATGCAGTACAAGGCTGCCCCCAAGGACGAGAACGGCAACAGCACCTACTTCCTCGAGGTCGAGGACTACGACAAGTACGCGGAGTACCGCGACGCAGCCGAGAAGAAGGCGGTCGAAGCGGCCGAGGCAAAGTAGCGAGGCCTCGCTCCAAGGGCTCCATCCGGTTCCAGGCGGCCGGCAGCATTTCCCCCTGTGTTGCCGGCCGCGTCTTCTAAAAAGCGTGTTCTAACAAAGGATCGCGGCATCCAGCCGCGCCGGGAAAGGTCGAAAAATGGCAGCAAAGATTCTGTGCGCGTGCGCTAACGGTTCCGGCACCTCCCTGATGATGCAGCTCACCGTCGAGCGCGTCTGCAAGAAGCTCAACATGGACGTCGCGAAGATCCACCACTGCGCGCTCGCCGAGGGCACGTCCACCGCGACCAGCTACGACGTCGCCTGCTTCCCCCGCAACTTCGAGAACATGTTCAAGTCTGCGGAAGACTCCGGCAAGGTCGTCTGCATCCCCCTCAAGAACGTCCTCTCCGACAAGGAGATCGAGGAGAAGTTCGTCGAGGCAGGCCTGGACAAGAAGTTCGCAAAGTAGGCAACCAGACCATCGCGTTCGCATCGAGGCTTGAGGAGGCCACTCATGAGGTACGAGAAGAAGGTGCTCGCCACTGACATGCCCAAGTGCTACGCGATCGGCATGGTCGAGGCGGCGGGCGAGAAGAGCTTTGTCGTCGCGACCGAGAAGGCGGGTCCCATCCGCCGCTTCACCCTCGACGGCACGCAGCGCGAGAACGTGTGCGACGGCCCTGGCGGCGTCATGACGGTCATGCAGACCCCCTGGCGCACGGACCAGCTCATGAGCACGTACAAGTTCTTCTCGCCCAACTTTGGCGCGGACGACGCGAAGATCGTGACGTACACGCGCAAGGAGGACGGCTCCTGGGAGCGCAAGGTCCTGTGCGACCTTCCCTACGTGCACCGCTTCGGCGTGGTCGAGGGCGCGGACGGCCAGATGTGGCTCATCGCCTGCACCATCAAGTCCGCCTGCCGCGAGTTCAAGAACGACTGGAAGACGCCGGGTGCCGTGTACGTGGCCAAGCTCCCCAAGGACCTGGAGCAGTTCGACGCCGACCACCAGCTCGAGCTGACGCAGCTCACCAACTGCCAGCTGCAGAACCACGGCTTCTACACCGCTCCCGACCGCAGCTTCGCCCTGGTGGGCACCGCCGCAGGCGTGTTCCGCTACGTGCCGCCCGCGAAGGACGGCGACGACTGGCGGGTCGACTGCCTCGTCGTGCAGCCCACGAGCGACATGACGATGGTCGACCTCGACGGCGACGGCAAGGACGAGATCGTGACCATCTCCACGTTCCACGGCGACACCCTGTCCGTGTGGCACGCCGGCGCCGAGGAGGACACGTACGAGAAGGTCTGGGAGGACCCGGAGAAGCGCCCCTTCCTGCATGCGATCTGGGCGGGCGAGCTGGCCGGCGAGCCCTCCGCGCTGCTGGGCAACCGCAAGGGCGGCCGCGACCTCCTGAGGCTCCACTACCAGGACGGCGCCTACGCCGTCGAGATCATCGACCACGACCGCGGCCCCGCGAACGTGTGGGTCTTCGAGGACGCGGGGGAGAGCCGCATCATCTCCGCGAACCGCGAGACCGACGAGGTCGCGCTCTACAAGGTGCACGCCGAGTAGGCGCGCTCCGCAAGGCAGACAGAAATCCCAATACAAGAGGAGAAACCCATGTCCGCAATTGACGAAGTAACCCGTGAGGGCTGGATCATGAACACGTTCCCCGAGTGGGGCACGTGGCTGAACGAGGACATCGAGAACGCCAAGGTTCCCGAGGGCAACGTCAAGATGTGGTGGCTCGGCTGCACCGGCATGTGGATCAAGACCCCCGGCGACGCCAACATCACGATCGACCTCTGGACCGGCAACGGCAAGCGCACCCACGGCAACGGCCTCATGAAGGTCGGCCACCAGATGGCCAACATGGCCGGCGTCCGCGCCATGCAGCCCAACCTGCGCAACATCCCCTACGTGTTCGATCCCTTCGCGTTCAAGCACGTCGACGCCGTCCTGGCCACCCACTACCACCAGGACCACATGTCCAAGGAGTGGGCCGCACACGTCGTGAAGTCCGGCATGACCACCACCGACGAGGACGGCAACGAGATTCCCGTGCCGTTCATCGGTCCGGAGAAGTCCGCAGACTTCTGGCGCAAGTGGGGCGTCCCCGAGGACCGCATCCGCGTCGTCAAGCCTGGTGACAAGATCAAGATCAAGGACATGACCATCGTGGCCATGGACTCCTTCGACCGCACCTGCATCACCACGACCGACTCCACCGGCCCCGACCGCGAGGACCTCGCCGGCAAGTGCCCGACCGACATGGACGAGAAGGCCGTCAACTACCTGCTCGTGACCCCCGGCGGCAACATCTACCACAGCGGCGACTCCCACTACTCCATCTACTTCGCCAAGCACGGCAAGGACATCATGAAGGAGTACGGCGGCGTGGACGTGTGCTTTGGCTCCTACGGCTGCAACCCCGTCGGCATCCAGGACAAGATGGAGGCCACGGACATCCTGCGCATGGCCGAGGCGCTCCAGGCCAAGGTCGTCATCCCCATCCACTGGGACGTCTGGACCAACTTCATGGCGGACCAGCGCGAGATCGAGGTTCTGTACCAGATGCGCAAGGACCGTCTGCAGTACAAGTTCCACCCGTACTACTGGCAGCCCGGCGGTGACTACACCTACCCGCTCGACAAGGACAAGAAGGAGTACATGTACGACCGTGGCTTCCACGACTGCTTCGAGCACGAGCCCAACGTACCCTTCCGTTCCGTCCTCTAAGGGGTAGCGAACATGATGCTCAAGGAACTGCGCGAGAAGGTCTACGAGGCCAACATGGACCTTCCCAAGCACGGACTCGTCGTTTTCACGTGGGGCAACGCCTCCGAGGTCGACCGTGACAAGGGCCTGTTCGTGATCAAGCCCTCCGGCGTCGACTACGACAAGCTCACGCCCGAGTCCATGGTCGTGTGCGACCTCGACGGCAACGTGGTCGAGGGCGACCTCAACCCGTCGTCCGACACCGCCACCCACGCCTACCTCTACCGCACCTGGGAGCAGGTCGGCGGCATCGTCCACACCCACTCCGCGGCCGCGACCGCGTGGGCCCAGGCCGGACGCTCCATCCCGTGCTACGGCACGACCCAGGCCGACTACTTCTACGGGGAGGTCCCCTGCATGAGGGGCCTCACCAAGGAGGAGATCGAGGAGGCCTACGAGCTCAACACGGGCAAGGTCATCGTCGAGGGCTTCGGCGGCATGGACCCCATGGCCCAGCCTGGCTGCCTCGTGCGCAACCACGGGCCCTTCACCTGGGGCAAGGACGCCGCCGCGGCGGTCTACCACGCCGTGGTCGTCGAGGAGGTCGCGAAGATGTCCCGCGACACCGAGCTGCTCTGTGGCGCCGCCGGCATCAGGCTCGACGACGCGAAGGCGCCCCAGTACCTGCTCGACAAGCACTACTCGCGCAAGCACGGCCCCAACGCCTACTACGGCCAGAAGTAGCTTTGGACACACGGTCGCTTGACGCGGCGGCGAATTGGTAAGAGGGGGGCGCCCTCATGGCGGGGCCATGGGGGCGCCCTTGTGAAAGGGGACCAAACAATGAGCAGGCAATACAAGCTCGGCCTGTACGAGAAGGCGACGCCGCAGGACCTCTCCTGGGAGGAGCGCCTGCAGGTCGCGGCGGAGTGCGGGTTCGACTACATGGAGATCTCCGTCGACGAGTCCGACGCCCGCCAGGCGCGCCTCGACTGGACGCCCGCGGAGCGCGCGTCCGTGGTCGACGCGATGCGCCAGACCGGCATCCCCCTGGGGTCCATGTGCCTCTCGGGCCACCGCAAGTGGCCGTTTGGCGCGAAGGATCCCAAGAAGCGCGCGTATAGCCTCGAGATGATGGACAAGGCGCTCGACCTCGCATGCGACCTGGGGCTCCACATCATCCAGCTCGCCGGCTACGACGCCTACTACGACGGGGACAAGTGGGACGGCTCCCGCCAGTGCTTCGAGGAGAACCTCGCCAAGGCGACCGAGATGGCCGCGAGCGCGGGCGTGGTCATGGGCTTCGAGACCATGGAGACGCCGTTCATGGACACCGTCGGCAAGGCCATGGAGTACGTGGACGCCGTCAACAGCCCCTACCTGGGCGTCTACCCGGACGTGGGCAACCTCACCAACGCCTCGCTCCTCTACGGCAAGAGCGTCGCGGACGACATCGCGCTCGGTCGCGGCCACATCTTCGCGGCCCACATGAAGGCGACCAAGGCCGGCCAGTACCGCGACATGCTCTTTGGCGAGGGCACGACCGACTACGAGGGCGCGCTGAGCCAGCTCGTGCCACAGGGCGTACGCCGCTACGTGTGCGAGATGTGGTACCTCGGTTCCCCGGACTGGAAGCACGACGTCGCTCACGCCTCCGAGTTCGTGAGGGAGAAGATCGACGCCGCGATGGCGAGCCTGTCCTAGGTCCGGCCCACGGCGGGGCCCAAGCCTGCGTGGCGGCTCTTCTCGCCCGCTGGCGTTTTGAAAGTCGATTCGCGGCCGCACGTGGCGGACGCGAGGCACACATGGGAGAAAAGCATGAAGTTCTTTATCGACACCGCGGACCTAGACGACATCCGCGAGGCCGCGAGCTGGGGCATCCTCTCCGGCGTCACGACCAACCCGAGCCTCTATGCGAAGACCGGCGGCAAGCTCGCCGACTTCGAGGACCACATGGTCAAGATCTGCCACATCTGCGAGGGGCTGCCCGTCTCCGCGGAGTCCACGGCCGAGACCACAGAGGGCATGATCAAGGAGGCCGAGCACCTGGCCTCGCTCGCGCCGAACATCGTGGTGAAGCTGCCCGTGACCGAGCAGTCGCTGCCTGCGATCCACCATCTCGCGCAGGAGGGCATCCGCGTCAACATGACGCTGGTCTTCAGCGTGACGCAGGCGCTGCTGGGCGCCCGCGCCGGCGCGCGCTACATCAGTCCGTTCGTGGGCCGCTTCGACGACATCGGTGACGAGGGCCTCGACCACCTTGCCGACGTGGTGACCGCCGTGCACAACTTCAAGTACGGCTACTGGGACGAGGAGGGCGGCCCCGAGATCATCACCGCCTCCGTCCGCACGCCGCACCATGTGACGCAGGCCGCGCTCATGGGCGCCGACATCGCGACCGTGCCGTTTGGCGCGCTCAAGAAGTGCGTGCACCACCCGCTTACCGACCGCGGTTTGGAGCTTTTTGCGGCGGACTGGGCAAAGGTCACCGCGCAGGACTAGGATTGACGCAGGCGGCAGGGTGCAACACGCGCGCCCGGCCGCCTTTTTGACTGTGACAGGGAGGTAGAACGACATGACCGACGAAGAGTTGAAGAAGGTCGCCCGCGAGGTCCGCAAGGGCATCCTCGTGGGGACCCACGCGGCGAAGTCCGGCCACCCCGGCGGATCGCTCTCCGCGACCGAGGCCCTGACCCTGCTCTACTTCGAGGAGATGAACGTCGACCCCAAGAACCCGCGCGACCCCAAGCGCGACAGGTTCGTGCTGTCCAAGGGCCACTGCGCGCCGGCGCTCTACGCCGTGCTCGCGCAGAGGGGCTTCTTCCCGGTTGACGAGCTCGACACGCTGAGGCACATCGGCTCGAGGCTGCAGGGCCACCCCAACATGAACGACACCCCGGGCGTCGACATGTCCACCGGCTCGCTCGGCCAGGGCATCTCCGCCGCCGTGGGCATGGCCATCGCGGGCAAGCACTGGGGCGACGACTACCGCGTCTACGCGCTCTGCGGCGACGGCGAGATCGAGGAGGGCGAGGTCTGGGAGGCCGCCATGCTGGCCGGCAACCACGCCCTCGACAACCTCTGCGTGATCGTGGACAACAACAACCTCCAGATCGACGGCACGATCGAGGAGGTCAACTCCGCCCAGCCCATAGGGAAGAAGTTCGAGGCGTTCAAGTTCCACGTCGTGGACGTGGCCGACGGCAACGACTTCGACCAGCTGCGCGCGGCGCTCGCGGAGGCGCGCGCCACGAAGGGCGCCCCCACGTGCATCGTGATGCACACCGTCAAGGGCAAGGGCGTCTCGTTCATGGAGAACCAGGTGGGCTGGCACGGCAAGGCCCCCAACGACGAGCAGTTCGCCCAGGCGATGGCCGAGCTCGACAGGGAGGCGTAGGAGATGGCAGACGTCAAGAGGGTCGCGACGCGCGACAGCTACGGCGAGGAGCTCGTGGCGCTGGGCGCGGAGCACGACGACTTCATGGTGCTGGACGCGGACCTCGCGGCCGCGACGAAGACCGGCAAGTTCAAGGCGGCCTACCCGGACCGCTTCCTCGACTGCGGCATCGCCGAGCAGAACCTGATGGGCGTGGCCGCCGGCATCGCGACCACGGGCCACAGGGTGTTCGCGAGCACGTTCGCGATGTTCGCCGCGGGCCGCGCGTTCGAGCAGGTGCGCAACTCCATCGGCTACCCGCACCTGCACGTGGTCATCGGCGCCACGCACGCGGGCATCTCCGTGGGCGAGGACGGCGCGACGCACCAGTGCAACGAGGACATCGCGCTCATGCGCACGATCCCGGGCATGACCGTGATCGTGCCGTCCGACGACGTGGAGGCCCGCGCCGCCGTGCGCGCGGCCTACGAGGCCGACGGCCCCGTCTACCTGCGCCTCGGCAGGCTCGCCGCCCCCGTCATCCACGGCGACGGATACCACTTCGAGGTCGGGAAGGGCGTCGTGGAGCGCGAGGGCACGGACGTCACCGTCGTGGCGACAGGGCTCATGGTCTCCGCCGCGCTCGAGGCGGCCGACCTCCTCGCCGCCAAGGGCGTGAGCTGCGAGGTGCTGAACGTCCACACCGTGAAGCCGCTCGACGAGGAGCTCGTGGTGAGCTCCGCCGCCAAGACTGGCCGCGTGGTGACCGTGGAGGAGCACTCCGTGATCGGCGGCCTGGGCAGCGCCGTGTGCGACGCGCTCTGCGCCAACCACCCCGTGCCCGTGAAGAAGGTGGGCGTGCAGGACGTCTTCGGCGAGTCCGGACCCGCCCTCGGCCTGCTGAAGAAGTACGGCCTCGACGGCGAGGGCGTCGCCAGGTCCATCGAGGACTTCCTCAAGTAGGGACCGCCGGGCGAGAAGTACCGCCCGCGTGACATACGCCAGGGACGCAGGGGCGCCCCGCGGCCAGCCGGTACCTCAGGTGCCGTGCCAGGCTGCGGGGCGCCTTTCTATGCCGCAGCCCATGTCCGGGGTACGGCACCGTGGGCGCGAACTTCTCCCCACGCGCGACCAAACACGCGGGCATTGCTACCTCTTGCGGATTTGCTTGCGTTCTTACGGTGCAAAGTCTTATATTTCCAAAATGTTACGAGCAATGGGGCGAGGGTCACGTCCGCTTGGATGCGTCCCTCGCCGGTTTGTGAGAGGGGAGCTTCCCGATGGAGGCCATCGACAGGCTGCTGCACTACATCGAGGTCAAGACGCCCAGCGACGAGGGAAACGACACGGAATGCCCGAGCTCGAGGGACGAGTTCGAGCTCGCGAACCTGCTTGCGGACGAGCTCCGCGGCATGGGCGTAAAGGACGTCGCCGTGGACGAGAAGTGCTTTGTCTACGCAAAACTGCCGGCGACGGAGGGGCTCGAGGGTGCCAGGAAGCTGGGGCTCATCGCGCACATGGACACCGTCTCGCAGTTCTGCGACGGCACGATCACGCCCGTGCTTCATAAAAACTACGACGGTTGCGACCTTGCCCTGGGCACGAGCGGCCGCACGCTCACCGTGCACGACTTCCCGCGGCTCGCGGAGCTCAAGGGACGCACGCTCCTCACGTCCGACGGCACGACGATCCTGGGCGTGGATGACAAGGCCGGCATCGCGGAGATCATGACCGCGCTCGAGCGCATCATCGCGAGCGGCGCGCCGCACGGTCCGCTGCGCGTCGCCTTCACGCCGGACGAGGAGATCGGCACCGGCGTCGACAACTTCGACGTGGAGCGCTTCGACGCGGACGTGGCCTACACGCTGGACGGCGACGCCGAGGGCGAGATCCAGTACCAGAACTTCAACGCGTGCGAGGCGGACTTCGAGGTCAGGGGCGTGAGCGTGCACCCGGGCTCCGCCAAGGGCATCATGGTCAACGCCATGCAGCTGTGCTGCGACATCAACAACATGCTCCCCGGCCTGGAGGCGCCGCGCTACACGGAGGGCTACGAGGGCTTCTACCACCTGCTCGAGATCCACGGGGACGAGTGCGCGGGCGGCATGTCCTACATCGTGCGCGACTTCGACGCGGCCTCGTTCGAGTGCCGCAAGCAGACGCTGCGCCACATCGCCAAGGTCCTCAACGAGCGCTGGGGCGAGGGGACCGTCACCCTCACGATCAAGGACGAGTACCAGAACATGGTTAGCGTAATCGAGGGCTGCATGTACACGATAGACAACGCCAAGACCGCCTGCGAGCGCGCCGGCGTCACACCCAGCGTCACGCCGATCCGCGGCGGCACCGACGGCTGCCAGCTGTCGTTCCGAGGGCTGCCGTGCCCCAACCTCGGCACCGGCGGCGAGGGCTACCACGGCCCCTACGAGCACGCGACCGTCGAGGGAATCGACGCCGCCACGCGGGTCGTGGTCGAGCTCGTGGGCGTCTACGCCACGGCGTAGCGGCCAGCCGCAACCCCTAACCCAATCGCAAGCAAAGCGCAAGTTTTGGCCGGGCACGTGCCCGGCCTGGCAGAGCCGTGCGCAAAAGGGGAGAAGAACTTCTCGCCCGGCGCGTCACCAACCATCAGAAAGGAAACCGATCGTGTCTGAGGACCTTGCCGCCGAGACGGCGGACGCACCAACGCCCAAGAAGCGCCACAAGCTGCACTTCCCAACGGCCATAACCGTGCTCTTCATCGTGATGCTGTTTGCCGCGGCGCTCACGTACGTCATCCCCGCGGGCAAGTACGCAAAGCTCACCTACGACGCCACGCAGGACAAGTTCGTCATCACCAACCCGGACGACAGCACGCGCCTCATGCCGCCCACGCAGGCCACCCTCGACAAGCTGGGCGTCTCGGGCAAGCTCAAGAACTTCACCAACGGCTCCATCTCGAAGCCCATCGCGATCCCGGGCACGTACAAGCGCGTGGCGCAGGCGCCGCAGGGCGTGGTCGAGTTCCTGCTCGCGCCCATCAAGGGCGTGTACGACACGATCGACATCATCCTCTTCGTGTTCCTGCTGGGCGGCTGCATCGGCGTGCTCAACTACATGGGCGCGCTCAACGCGGCCGTGGCGGCGCTCTCGCGCGTGACGCGCGGTCGCGAGTACCTGCTCATCATCATACTTTCGCTCCTGATGGTCGTCGGCGGCACCACCTTTGGCCTGGGAGAAGAGACGATCGCGCTCTACCCCATCCTCATGCCCGTGTTCATCGCGGCCGGCTACGACGCCATGACCTGCATCGCCGTCATCTTTGTGGGGGCATCCGTCGGCACCATGTACTCCACCGTCAACCCCTTCGCGACGGGCGTCGCGACCAAGGCCGCCGGCATCGCCATGTCCGAGGGCATGAACTGGCGCTTCATCTCGCTCGCCATCGGCACGGTCATGGCCGTGGCCTACATCATGGTCTACGCGCACCGGGTGCGCCTCGACCCCTCCAAGTCCGTCTGCTATGACATGAAGCAGAAGATCGAGGAGCGCTGGGGCCAGCAGGGCAACCAGATCGAGTTCACCGGCCACATGAAGGTCTCGCTCGCGGTCTTTGGCATCTCCTTCGTGGTGCTGGTGTACGGCATCGTCGCGTACCAGTGGTGGTTCGACTACATGACCGCCGTCTTTCTCGCCTGCTCCATCGCGCTTGCGTTTACCTCCGGGCTCGAGGAGGAGGTCTTCTTCGACAAGTACATCGGCGGCTGCGGCGACCTCATGAGCGTCGCCCTCGTCGTCGGCGTGGCTCGCGCGGTCAACATCCTGCTCGAGAACGGCTTCATCTCCGACACGATCCTGCACTTCTTCTCGGGCGCGGTCACCGGCATGAGCCCCATCCTCTTCATCCTGGTGATGCTCGTGGTCTACATCATCCTGGGCTTCTTCATCAACTCGTCCTCCGGCCTCGCCGTCCTGTCCATCCCCATCATGGCGCCGCTGGGCGATGCGGTGGGCGTCTCGCGCGCGGCCATCATCGCGGCGTACAACTACGGCCAGGGCCTCATCTCGTACATCACGCCCACGGGCCTCATCCTGGCGTCGCTCGCCATGGTCGACGTGCCGTTCAGCCGCTGGCTCAAGTGGGTTAACCCGCTGCTCGTGGCCACCATCGCGCTCAACGCGGCGCTGCTCGTGGCGCAGGTGCTCATAGGGTAGGCGCAACGACACATGCCCCGGCGCCATCGCCTGGGGAGAAGAACGCGGGGACGTCCCTTGGGGCGCCCCCGCGTCTGCATGCGGCCCTCGGCCGCGTGCGCCCGCACTTCTTTGCCAGCCTACTTTCCGTCCATGAAGTTGGTGAGGGGGCCGTGCAGCGGCTCGGGCGGAAGCACGCCCGCCGCGGCCGCGGCCTCCCTCGCCCTCAGCACATACGCCATGTTCTGGCCGATGGCGCGCATGCAGCGCAGGCCCTCCACGTCCTTCTCCACGTCCTCGGGCGTGAAGCCGTGGGTCTCGTTCCAGTAGGTTCCGGACACGATGAGCATGTTGCTGATGCCAAAGTACTTGTTGAACTGGTCGTACGTGGTCACGCAGCCCGCGCGGCGCGAGTTGGATATGCCGGCGGCGGGCTTCATGTAGAAGCGGCCCGACCCGTCGGACGAGTAGAACACGCGGTCCAGGAACGAGCGCATCTGCCCCGCGATGGAGGCGTAGTACACGGGCGAGCCAAACACGAAGCCGTCCGCGTGGTCCGCGAGCGCGCAGAACTCGTTCACCTTGTCGTTCATCACGCACTTGCCTGCCGTCTCGCAGTAGCCGCATGCCTTGCAGCCGCCCAGCTCCCGGCTGCCGATCCAGAAGTCCTCGACCTCGATGCCGGCCGCCTCGAGCGGTCCCGCGACCTCGCGCAGCGCCCGCGCCGTGCAGCCGTTGCGGTGGGGGCTTCCGTTCACCATGATTACCTTCATGTGCGTTTCCTTCCGTATGCGTCCCGGCACTAGTGGCCGGCCACGCTTTCGATCTCCTGCAGCTCGAAGCGCCAGCGCTGCGTGGCGTCGGGGTACTTCTTGCGGTCTACGGGCGAGAGGAACAGCTCCCTCGGCCGTGCCCAGAGCGACCCGTCGCCGTACAGCTTGCGGTAGATGACGAGCTCCTCGCCGGTCTCCGAGTGGCGCGCGACGTCCTCCACCAGGTAGTAGTCCCCCTTGAAGTGCCGGTAGACGCGGCCGCGAAGGACCTCGCGCCCTTCTCCGTCGGCGGCGGGCGTCGCCTTGGGCGAGAGGGACGCGGCGCCCGAGACCGTGGGCGCCAGCTTGCCCGCGGCTGCCTGATCGGTCGCAGCCTCCTGCTCCATAGCCGCCGCCTGCTCTGCGAGCAGCTGCTTGACCAGCTTCTTTACGGCTGGCTTGCACTTGCCGCACTTGGTGCCGGCGCCCGTCGCCTTGCGCACCTGCTTGAGGCTGGTTGCGCCATTGGCTATCGCCTTGCGGATGTCTTCCTCCGTCACGTGCTTGCAGGGGCAGACGTACTTTGAGCCAGACATGGGTCCTCCCGACCGTCGATTTCGCCCTATGGTACGCCCCGCTTGCCAACGATTACCCCGGCTTTGGCGGCCCATCTGCGAGCGGGGCAAGCGGGCGGAAAAATAAAGTCTACAAATCAGAAATTCCATACGCGAAAATCTTCCCAGTACGCGAATCGCTGCAGGTGGCTAACGGGGAACGGGGACTGGGATTGCCAAAGGTTGACGCGCTTTCGCTTCTGAGGACGGACGGGGGAGAAGAGACGCGGCTCGTGCGGGAGAGCCTGGGACGCCGCGGGCTCGCCCTCCGGGACGAGGAGCTGTGCGAGCTGGATTCGATCGGGCGCGAGCGGCTGGCGGAGCTTGGCCGCGTGGAGCTGGGGCCAGGGCCGCTGCCTCTGATCGCGGAGGCGTTTGCCGACTCGCCCTACCTCGAGCGGCCCCGACTGGCCGAGCAGCTGTCTGCGGTGCAGGAGGCGTTCCTGGAGCTGCGCGACGCCGTGGACGCTGCCATTCCGGATGCCGAGCTGGCGTGGGCGCTGCGCGAGGCGTTTGACGAGTCTGGGGGCGATGCCGACGCGCTCTGGGGAGTCCGTGCGGAGGACGTGCTGCCCGCGACCGACGGGGACGACCCGTGGGGGCAGGACCCCTGGGCGAGCCTCCATGACGCGCGTCCCGCGGAGGACCTGCTGTGAGCGCGCTGGGGGAGGGCCAGACTCCAAGTGGCGTGGGCCCGACGGGCGGTGTCACGGGTCACGCGGACGTGGGGCGTGCACGACGCGGCGCCGCGATGGTGCTGCGACATCTGGTGCGGCTCTACACCGCGGGCGAGGCAAGCTCCGTCTCCGCCGCCGAGCTAGCGCGGCTGGCAGAATCCATGCTGTACGTGCTGGGCGCGGACTCGTTGGACGACCCCGCGGCAGTATGCGTGCTTGCGCGCTCGGACGCCGTCGGCGCATACGAGTCGCGCCGCCGTGCGCTGGACGAGCGTGCCAGGGCGACGGGCGAGCTCTGGGGCGAGGTCGCGCTTGCCATGCCACGGATTCCCAACCGAGCGCTCGTGGAGACCATGGCGAGCGTGCATGACGTTCTGAGCCGGTATGACACGCACTTCTCCGCGCATCTGGTGCCTGCCGAGCTGACGTACGTTCCGCATGGATTTGAAGCCCACAGGCTTGCCGGGATTGACGCGGTCGAGGCGTGGCTCAGGGCGACGCTCGACGAGGCGCGCTGGCTCTCCCAGTTTGACCTGCGGAGTCTGATTGGGGTGCTCGAGGCCCATGCACCTGGCTACCTGGATGATTGCGCGAGCCTTCGTGACCTCGTCGAGCCGCATGTGGACGAGCTCCCGCCAAGGTAGCCGGCAGCCATCGGGCCTCGCGCTCGACTGGCCGCTCGCGTAGGCGTAAGGTGGACGCATGGACAAGAAGCTGACATATGCCGACTACGCTCGCTTTTCTCGCCTTCCGGATGGCGAGCTCGTGCGGCAGTGCCGCGCGGAGGCCTTCCACGCGTCCGGTCCCGGAGGCCAGGGCGTCAACACGGCGGACTCCGCGGTGCGCATGTGCCACGTCCCCACGGGCATCACCGTGGTGAGCAGGGAGTCCCGCAGCCAGCTGCAAAATCGCGAGCTGTGCCTGAAGAAGATTCGTGCCGAGCTGTCCCGGCGTGCAAGAAGGCCCAAGAAGCGGCACGCCACCAAGCCGACGCGTGCGTCCGTGCGCCGCCGTCTGGACGAGAAGAGCAGGCATGCCAAGGTCAAGCGCCTAAGGCGCCGTCCTGGCATGGATGATTAGACGCCCCCCAATCGCTGGGAGGCGGTCACCTTATTCCAAACTCGTCTAGTAGGTGGTCGAGCTTCTCTCCGTCCCCCAGGGCAGACATGAACTCAGCAGTCCTACCTCTCGAATCCAGCTCATGGGCGAGTCTAGCCAGCTGGGCGTCACGCCTTTTAACACCCTCATCGCGCCCCTCTTCGAGGCCCTCCTCACGGCCCTCCTGACGACCCCGACGCTCGCCTTCCTCTCGTCCGGCTTGCATGGCGTCGGCAATCTCGTCGCGGTACTTCTCGGACCAGATCATCCTGAACCTCCTCCACTGGGGATCGTCGCGGTAGGTTTGGACCGCGTCGTTCACGCGCCTGACGTAATCACTCCTGATGACAGTATCGTTCGAAAGGTATTGGAGAAACGCGTCGAATCCGTCACCGAGCTCGCCCTTGGTCCCCTTCGCGTTCACGAACACGATGTTGGTCCGGTCACCGAGCGGGCGACCAGTCTCGCTGCATCGTCTGGGGTATTCGTAGCGCTTCCACCCGTCACCAAACGGGTCGTTTGCGCAGATGAAGATAACCACCGCGCCACCTGCCTCCTCAAAGCGCTGGCCGCGGTCGAGCATGCTCAGGTCGACAAGCGACAAGTATCTCCGTGCGCGGAAGACGATGTCCGGCGTGGCGACGTTCTGCATCTCGATGTCGTACTCGTTGCCGTCGGCGTCCCGTACCAACAGGTCGACTATGCCCGCGCGCGAGAGCGGGCCCGCGTCAAGCCAAGCCTGACGCTGCACAAACTCGAGCTCTCGCACCTCGATTCCTAGGATCATCTCGATCAGTCCCCGGCAAAGCTCCGGGTCCTGGAACACCGTCCCAAACATCAGGTCGTCCGTGATCGTGATGCTGTCAAAGTCCATCGCGTCGCGTACCATGCCGCACCCCTCTCCACCTGGCCAATGGGTGAGGGGCATGATACACCGAGCCACTTTCGGTTAACTTTCCTATGTCTAACGCGAGCCTTTGCTTGGGTGCCGTCTTAGGCTTGCCCGCACCTACTCCCCAGGCTGCTCGGAGTCGTCCTCCGCCAGGAAGTCGAGCAGGCGCACGATGCGCAGATCAGGTACGATCCAGAAGCCAAACGCGACGATCAGCGCCACGAGGGCAAGGTGCGACTTGGGCAGCGTCAGCGCCAGCACGAGCGCGAGGAGCTCGAACCCAAGGGTGAGCCGCTCCTTCAGGAGCGAGCGCTTCTCCACCACCGCGCGTCGCGCGAGTTCCTCCTTGGGAGTAGCGCCACAGTCTCGGCCCATGGCGTGACGGATGACGCGCTCGAGGTTCATGTACGTGAGCGACACGAGCATGTTGAGCACGACGTAGCACGTGGTGGGAAGGGCGGCAAAGTGCGTCTTCTGCATCCAGTCGGTCGCGAGCGGGAAGAACGACAGCACAAAGAGAAACGCAAGATTGGCCCACAGCATGCGCCCGTCGACGTGGCGCACGAGCTTGAGCAGGTGATGGTGGTTGTTCCAGTAGGTGCCCACGCCCACAAAGCTCACGAAGTATGCCGCGACGGCGGGCAGCAGCCCCAGCAGGTCCCGCAGCGACGCCCCCTCGGGTGCCTCGATCCCCAGCACCATGATCGTGATGATGATGGCAATCACGCCATCGCTGAAGGCCTCCATGCGTCCCTTGTCCATGCGGCTCCCCTCCGTCGTGCCTTACTGCCCACCAAGGATAGCGCGACCGGCAGTCGTCCAAGCATTGGTCGCGCCTAGGCGCCGGACTGCATGCGGCGCACGTGGCGCTCCACGCGCTTGCCCACGACCACCAGGGCCATCACGATCACGTAGTAGATGGCCGCCACCAGCACAAACGGCTCGAAGGCGCGGTACGTGAGCGCCTGCACGCTCTCGGCGGCGCGCATCATGTCCGCGAGGCCGATCGTGGCCACCAGGCTCGAGCTCTTGAGCACCGTGATCACCTCGTTCACGAGCGACGGCGCCACGGACAGCAGCGCCTGCGGGATGATCACGTGCACCATCATGGGCACGTAGCGCATGCCGAGCGAGCGGGCGGCGTCGTACTGCCCCTGGCTCACGCCCTGGATGCCGCCGCGCACCGTCTCGGAGACGGTGGCGGACCCATTGAGCCCCAGCGTCAGGACGCTCGCCGTGAACATCGATATCTTGTAGCCCGTCAGCTGCGGCGTCGCAAAGTATGCAATAAACAGCAGCACGATGAGCGGGATGCCGCGGAAGAGCGACGTGTAGAAGTCGAGCACGAGCCTGAGAGGCCTGCAGTCGATCACCTTGAGCACGGCGATCACGAAGCCCAAGGCAAACGCAAGAACCAGGGCGGCCCCCGTCACCTCGAGGGTGACGGCGAGGCCGCTCCAGAACAGTGACGCATACGGTTGGATTATCGAGAAGTTCAGGTCCATGGCTCCGTGCTCGCTCGGGGGTGTGCGGTCGCCCTAGTTTACGCCCTTGGTGGCCGTGCCGGCGGCGCTCGTGTCGTCGCCCCACTCGAAGTCCTTGCCCACGTACTTGCCGATGTACTTGTCGATCGTGCCGTCCTTCAGCATCTCGCCGATGCACTTGTCGAAGGCGGAGACAAAGCTGGCGCCCTTGGTGGCCATCACGCGGTAGACGCCCACGTAGTCCTGCGTCTCCTTGCGGGCGAGCAGGCCCAGCACCAGGCCCTTGTTGGCGTCCGCCATGGACTGGCCCTCCGCGCCGTCGCACAGGTACGCGTCGATGCGGCCGGCGAGGACCTCCTGCAGGCACTGGCTGCCGCCGTCGTAGGTGTGGATGTCGCCGTCCGGCAGCACGGCCTCGATGAACTTGTTCTGGACGGTGCCGGTGGTACAGGCGATGCTCTTGCCCTTGAGCTCGGACACCTTGGTGATGGCTGTGCCGCCCTTGGTGAGCACGCCCACCAGCGGCTCGTAGTAGCCGCGCGTGAAGTCGAAGGTCTTCTCGCGCTCCGTGTTCGAGGACATCGCCATCGTGAACGAGGTCTTGCTCGACTGGACCGACGCCAGCGTCGCGGAGAACTCCTGCGCCTCGAACTCGTAGGTGAAGCCCAGGCGCTTGGCCATCTCGTCCGCAATCGCGATGTCGAGGCCGACGACCTTCTTCTTGCCGCCCACGGTCTTGACGTAGCGGTAGGGGGCAAAGGCGTCGTCGCCCACAAAGGTGAGCTTCTGCCCGGCCAGCGCCTTGGATGACTTCTTGGAGCTGGACGAGCTGCCGCTCGCGTCGCTACCAGAACCGCTTCCACAACCCGCGAGCATGCCCATCATGCCCATGGTCCCCAGCGCCATGAGGCCCACGAAGCCCCTGCGGTCGAGGTTGGCAGTGCGGATGCCGGTGCGGTTGCGCTCCATCGTTTCCTCCAAACTTAAAATAAAAACGGCAACGCCGATTCTAGTCGCTTGTAAATCCCAGCAATCCAATAGGAATATATTCGTAACAAACCGCCCATTCGGACGTGCCGCGGGCGAGAAGAACGCGCCGCCGTGGCTGGTCGTGCCCGCCCCCATGGGCCTGTCGCGGCTAGGAGCGCAGGATCTTCTCCATTGGCTTGCCGTGGGCGAGCTCGTCCACCAGCTTGTCCAGGATGCGCATGTCTCGCGTCATCGGGTCCTCAATGTCCTGCACGCGGATGCCGCAGACGCTGCCCGTCACCTTGAGGCGGTCGGGGTTCATGTGCGGGGCGTCGCGCAGGAAGTCGCCGTAGGTCGCGTCGCCCGCGGCAAGCGCCTCGAGCCCGTCGCGCGTGTAGCCCGTCATCCACTCCGCCACGGCAAACACCTCGTCGGCGCTGCGGCCCTTGCGGACGGCCTTGTTGACCAGGCACTGCCACACCTTGCCAAAGCGCATGCCAAACACCCTGTCCGAACCTGCCACGTGCGCCTCCCAACGTCGCGTAAGATGATGCGCCGCGCGGGCGCGGCCGTAAGACAGATGATAGCCCACCCGCTTGAGCTGACTTTGCGAGCGCGCCCGGACCTGCGTCCGCCCGCGGTCGCAGCTGCTATCCTGTTAGGCGCAAAAGGCGACGTGTGGCACGGCTGCTGCCACGAGGGAACGGGGTGCGCGCATGAAGGAGCTCGAGGATCGCATACTGAGCGAGGGCATCGTCCGCGAGGGTGACGTGCTCAAGGTGGACAGCTTCCTCAACCATCGCTGCGACACGCAGCTGTACGACCACATGGGTGCCGAGTGGGCGCGCCTCTTTGCGGGCGAGCCCGTGGACAAGATCCTCACGATCGAGGCCTCCGGCATCGGCATCGCCTGCGTGGCCGCCCGCCACTTTGGCAACGTGCCCGTGGTCTTTGCGCGCAAGACCGAGTCCGTCAACCTCGACGGCTCGCAGTACCGCACGCAGATTCACTCGTACACCTACGGCCGCGACTACCAGGTGATCGTGGCGAAGCGCTTCCTGACCCCGGGGGAGCACGTGCTCATAATCGACGATTTTCTCGCCAATGGCTGCGCCCTCAACGGCCTGCTCAAGATCTGCGAGGACGCCGGCGTCAGCGTGACGGGCATCGGCATCGCGGTGGAGAAGGGCTTCCAGCCGGGCGGCAAGAGCCTGCGCAAGCGCGGCTACCACCTCGAGTCCCTCGCAATTGTGGACTCGATGGACCCCGCCACGGGCAGGATCGTGTTCCGCGAGCAGTAGCCGCGCCCAAGCGCTAAGGTGGATGAGAAAGACGATTGGCCTTATAAGGAGACTCCTCATGTATGACAAGCTTCCGGTTCCCGGACGCAACGATCCCTGCTGGTGTGGCAGCGGCAGGAAGTACAAGAAGTGCCACGCCGCCGAGGACGACAGGCTCGACCAGCTCTACCACGACGGCGAGGAGGTCCTGCCCCGCTCGCTCATCAAGACCGCCAAGGACATCGAGGGCATAAAGGCCTCCGCCGCGGTCAACATGGGCGTGCTCGACCTGGTGGGCGAGCGCATCTGCGCCGGCACCACCACCATGGACATCAACGAGTGGGTGGAGGAGTACCTGGGCGCGCACGACGCGGTCTCGGCCGACCTCAACTTCGAGGGCTATCCGTACAGCGTATGCACCTCCATCAACGACGTGGTCTGCCACGGCTTCCCCAACAAGGAGGACGTCCTCAAGGACGGCGACATCATCAACGTCGACATGTCCACGATCAAGGGCGGGTACTTCTCGGACTCCAGCCGCATGTTCTGCATCGGCGAGGTGAGTCCCGAGCGCAAGCGCCTGGTTGACGTGTGCCACGACTCCGTCAAGGCGGGACTCGCCGCCGTCAAGCCCTGGGGCCACCTGGGCGACGTGGGCGCTGCCGTGAACAAGGTGTGCCAGGACGCGGGCTACAGCGTCGTGGAGGAGTACGGCGGCCACGGCATCGGCGTCGAGTTCCACGAGGACCCGTTCGTGGGCTTCACGACCGAGGCAGGCACCGGCCCCATCCTCATGCCGGGCATGTGCTTCACCATCGAGCCCATGGTCAATGCCGGCAAGCACGACATCACCATCGACCGCGAGAACGGCTGGATCGTGCGCACGGCCGACGGCAGCGACTCCGCCCAGTGGGAGGTCCAGCTGGTCGTGACGGACACGGGCTACGAGCTGCTGAGCTGGTAGGCGACAGCGGCTCGCGAGGGCGTCCCGTACGGATTAAGACGCAAACTTGAGTGCGGCGGCAGCCCGAGGAGGGCGACCGCCGCATTTGCGTTGCGCTGGAGGGGTTGCGACCAGGTATTCCGTCAGCTCAGCCTCACGCGTTTGGGCACGTCTTCCTCGGCGCGGATGCGGCCAATGCCGGTCCGAAGCGGGTCCGTGGCCTCGACGACGCCGTCGAGGAAGCCCAGCAGTCGGGCTATGCGCAGGAAGTTCTCGAACGAGCCGGACCCCTCGTTGAGCATCTTCCTCACCGTGGGAACGCTGAGGTTTGCACGGTTTGCGAGCAGCTCGACGGTGATTCGCTGCTGGCGCCGTGCGAGGTCGAGGTTGGAGGATATGGCACGCATCGCGTGCGAGACGGGTATGGGGGTACGTCCGGCCATGAGCTATGTCCTTAACAAAAACAAATATTATCGTATAACCATATTATAGAAATATTTGTTACGTTTAACAAGTGCTCCGTAGGCGACAATGCAGCTTTTTGGCACTGGTTTGCAAAGCAAAGTGCAACTTTTTCGCACCTATTGTTGCCTCTGATTGCAACTTTTTGCAGTCGCCTACGCCACGACGTTGCTCGCGATGTGGTGCTTGGAATCGAGCACGCGCGGCGCGTACTTCTGGTCCGTGAGGCCCAGCGCGATGGAGCCCACCGGCACAAAGCCATCCGGAAGGTCGAGCGCGGCCACGAGCTTGGGGTCCTGCGCCAGGGCGCGCGTGGCGCCGTAGATGTAGCAGCTGCCCACGCCCTGGTCCACGGCTGCGAGCGACATGTTCTGGATGACGGCGGCGACGTTCGCGCTGGCCACGTTGCCCTCCGCGTTGCTGGAGACAACCACAAGGGTGGGCGCGCCGTAGAGCGGGTGCGAGCTGGGGTCGCCAAAGAGCCTGGCCGCCGCGGCGTCGATCGCGGCGAGCAGCTTGGGGTCGCTCACGACGGTGAGGTGCAGGCTGTCGTAGCGGCCCATGCCGACGGGCGCCTCGCTCGCGGCGGCGAGGATCGCGTCCATCTGTTGCGCGCTCGCCGGCTCCCCCGTGTAGCTGCGAACGGATTTGCGCTGGTTGAGTGCGTCCAAAAGCTCCATGGCTCCCCCTTGTGTGACGGTTGTTCTTCTCGCCAGTGTATATGCCCGTTTGCCGGGGAGAAGATCGGCCGCCTCTGCCGAAAAGTGCGTATGCGGCCGGGACGGATGCGTAATAGAATCGCCCCGTACACTTCGAGGCTTGGAGGATCGCATGAGGGTCGCTGCTGTTGGTACGGGGTTCATCGGCAAGCTCGTGACGCCGAAGCTCGCGGCGTGGGGGTACGACGTGACGTACGTGGTATCGACGCCGCGCTCGCTCGCGAAGGCGGAGGCGCTGGCCTCGCAGGTGGGCGCGCTCGCGAGCTGCGACTACGACGCCGTGCTGGCGTCGGACAAGGTCGACGCCGTCTACCTGGGGATTCCCAACGACCTGCACTACGACTACGCCACGCGCGCGCTCGAGGCCGGGCGCAGCGTGATCCTGGAGAAGCCCATGTGCTCCAACTACGACGAGGCGCGCCGCCTGGTGGGGCTCGCGCGCGAGAGGGGCCTCCTCCTGTTTGACGCGACGACCACGCTCTACCAGCCCAACATGCTCAAGGCGATGGAGTGGCTGCCGCGCGTGGGCACGGTCAAGATGGCCGTGGTCAACTACAGCCAGTACTCCAGCCGCTACGACCGCTTCAAGCGCGGCGACATCGCGCCGGCGTTTGACCCGGCGCACTCCGGCGGCGCGCTCATGGACCTGGGCCACTATTGCCTGTCCTGGCTGTGCCGCCTGTTTGGCGAACCCAAGGACGTGACCTACCTGGCCAACGTCGAGCGTGGGATCGACACCTCGGGCGTGACGCTGCTGGACTACGGCGACTTCAAGGCGACCGCGATCGCGGCAAAGGACTGCGGCGCCCCCAGCTACGGCATCGTGCAGGGAACGGAGGGCTACATCCGCATGGACGGCAAGCCCAACGCGCTGTGCACCGTGGAGCTGCACCTCAACGACGGCACGGTGGAGAAGTACCTGCCCCCGGAGCAGGACCAGTACCGTGCGGAGTTCGAGGCGCTTCGCGGCTTTGCGGAGGGCGGCCAGTACGGCCTGGAGCAGTGCCAGAAGATGGACGAGCTGGGGCTCGTGGTGAGCAAGGTGCAGACGCAGGCGCGCAGGTCTGCGGGCGTGACCTTCCCGGCGGACGAGCGCTAGGCCAGCAGCTCCTTGAGCGCGGCCTCCGCCTGACCGCGCGTGGTGGCCCAGCTGCCCTGGACCATGTTCGGCTTGCCGCCGCCGCGCCCGTCGAGGCGCCTGTTCAGCCCCTTGCAGACGGGGCGCAGGTCGAGCTCGGCGCTGGAAATTGCAAAGTTGATGCGGCCGTCCGAGCCCTCCATGGGGGACAGCGCCGCGACCACGGGCGCCACGCCCTTCTCGACCACCCGCTCGCAGAGGTAGCGGAGCTCGTCCATGTCTGCCGCGTCGCGGTAGCTCACGAGGGCGCCGTCCTGGCGCGGGGTCGACGCGACCTCCTGGTCGATGGCCTTGCGGTTGGCTGCCTTGAGCTGGTGCTTGAGCTCGTCCTTCTCGCCCGAGAGGCGACGCACCGCCTCGGGCACCTCCTCGTCCGCGACGGAGAGGAAGTTGCTCACGTCGCGCAGCTGGTCCATGCGCTCCTCGCAGAGCTCGAGCGCGCGGCGGCCGCACAGCAGCTCGAGGCGGGTCTTCTTCTTTTTGGTGCCGATGCGCAGGATCTTGATGAGGCCGACCTGGCCGGACGTGGAGACGTGCGTGCCGCAGCAGGCGCAGGAGTCCACGCCGTCGATCACGACCACGCGGATCTGGCCCTCGTGGTCCTTCTTGCTGCGGTAGTCCATCGCCTCGAGCTCCGCGGGCGAGGGGAGAAGCGCCTCCACCTTCACGTTGTCTCGCACGGCGGCGTTGGCGCGGCGCTCCACGTCGAGCGCCTGCTCGGGCGTGAGGACGCCGTCGAAGTCGACCTCGATGCACTTCTCGCCCATGTGGAAGCCGACGTTGTTGTAGCCGTAGAGCTTGTGCACGATGCCGGACACGATGTGCTCGCCGGTGTGGGCCTCCATGTTGTCGCGGCGCCACGTCCAGTCGAGCGTGCCGTGGACGGCGGCACCCACGGGCAGCGGCGCGTCCGCGAGGTGGACCACCTGGCCGGGCTCCGCGCCGGGGACGGCCTCGCGCACGTGGGCGAGGGTGGGCCCGGCCGCGGGGTCGGCGTCGGACCCAGGCTCGGCCTCCGCGGCGTCCGCGAGGGCTATCGTGCCGCGGTCGCCGGGCTGGCCGCCGCCGGTGGGATAGAACGCGGTGCGGTCGAGCTCGATCGCAAAGCCGTCGTCCGTGGGCGTGCACGACGTGACGTGCGCGTCGAACTCGCGCGCATAGGGGTCGGTGTAGTAGAGCTCGTCAAAGGTCTCCATGTGGTGCGCTCCTCCATCTTCGTGAGGCCGCCCGCGCCGGAACGTGCCAGGCGCGGGCGGCTGCAGATTTCCAACGACCCATGATAGGCGATGGCCGTGGAGGCGCGGTCCGCGGACCCGGGCGGCGCGCTCTTCTCGCCTTGCTCCAGCGTCAGGAGCAGCGCCATCTTGAAGCGCTTGTCCGCGCGCACGAAGTGGCGGCCGTTCTTGTCGAACTTGAAGTTCTCTCCCGTGTGGATCACGTGCTCCTCGCCCTCGTAGCCGATGACGCCCTCGCCGTCCAGTGCGAAGACGAGCGCCTCGCCCGGCGCGGAGTGCTCGTCGAGGCCCGTGCCCGCGTCGAAGCTCATGAGCGCGAGCTTCATGCCGGAGTTGTGCGCCACGTCCATGTTGACGATGGTGCCCTCTTATCCTTTTAGCGTCGCCTCCCGGCGACATTTGTCCTGTATTGCGGACAA